>NZ_BCPP01000027.1:0-17874 GCF_016586125.1 Burkholderia sp. E168m23 | reverse complement strand
GATGGTCGTCGTGTTCGAGCAGGGTTGCGCTCAAGGTTTTCTGCAACATCAGTTGGCCTCCAGTTCCACGTCGTCGACGCGCGCGGCCGTGCGCCGCGTCGGCTGCTTGTCTTCGGTCTTGCGCACCGTCGACGCAGGGATGTAATAGCCGTCGTTATCGCGCGAGCTGTAGATCACGAGCGTCGCGATGATCCCGACGAGCCCGCCGATCGCCATC
This sequence comes from Burkholderia sp. E168m23, assembly GCF_016586125.1. Lineage (NCBI taxonomy): Bacteria > Pseudomonadati > Pseudomonadota > Betaproteobacteria > Burkholderiales > Burkholderiaceae > Burkholderia > Burkholderia sp. E168m23. Next base: position 17,657 of record NZ_BCPP01000027.1, on the reverse strand, counting down.
CACCAGATGTGCCACACCAGCGCGAAGCCGAGCACCAGACTGAAGACCGCGATCACGAGGCCCGCGCAAGTATTCGACGGCATGTGGATGTCGCGGAACGTCGCCGGGTTCGGCCGGCCTTCACCGCGTGCCTTCATGTCCGCATACGCATCCAGCGTGCGCACTTGCGGGATCACCGCGAAGTTGTAGTCGGCCGGCGGCGACGAGGTCGCCCACTCCAGCGTGCGGCCACCCCACGGGTCGCCCGTCGTGTCGCGGTACTCGGGCAGATGGCGGTTGCGGATGCTGACCACCAGCTGCAGCAGCTGGCACGCGATGCCGATCGCGATCAGCACGGCGCCGAACGCGGCGACCAGCAGCCACGGATGCCAGGCCGGGTTGTCGTAGTGGTTCAGGCGGCGCGTCATGCCCATGAAGCCGAGCACGTAGAGCGGCACGAACGCGACGTAGAAGCCGACCTGCCAGAACCAGAACGCGGCCTTGCCGAGCTTCTCGTTCAGCTTGAAGCCGAACGCCTTCGGGAACCAGTAGTTGAAGCCCGCCAGATAGCCGAACAGCACACCGCCGATGATCACGTTGTGGAAGTGCGCGATCAGGAACAGGCTGTTGTGCAGCACGAAGTCCGCGCCCGGAATCGCCATCATCACGCCGGTCATGCCGCCGAGCGTGAACGTGACCATGAAGCCGATCGTCCACAGCACGGGCGTCGTGAATTCGATCCGGCCGCGGTACATCGTGAACAGCCAGTTGAACACCTTCACGCCGGTCGGAATCGCGATGATCATCGTCATGATCCCGAAGAACGCATTCACGTTCGCGCCCGAGCCCATCGTGAAGAAGTGATGCAGCCACACGAGGAACGACAGCACCATGATCGCGCAGGTCGCGTACACCATCGTCTTGTAGCCGAACAGCGGCTTCTTCGCGAACGTCGCGATGACTTCCGAGAAGATCCCGAACGCCGGCAGGATCAGGATGTACACCTCCGGATGGCCCCACGCCCAGATCAGGTTCAGGTACAGCATCGCATTGCCGCCGGCATCGTTCGTGAAGAAGTGCATGCCGAGGTAACGGTCGAGGCCGAGCAGCGCGAGCGTCGCGGTCAGGATCGGGAACGACGCCATGATCAGCACGTTCGTGCACAGGGCCGTCCACGTGAACACGGGCATCTTCATCAGCGTCATGCCCGGCGCGCGCATCTTGATGATCGTCACGAAGAAGTTCACGCCGGTCAGCAGCGTGCCGACGCCCGAGATCTGCAGCGCCCACAGGTAGTAGTCGACCCCTACCCCCGGACTGAACTGCAGCTCCGACAGCGGCGGGTACGCGAGCCAGCCCGTCTGCGCGAATTCGCCGATCACGAGCGACAGGTTGATCAGGATCGCGCTGACCGCCGTCATCCAGAACGACAGCGAGTTGATGAACGGGAACGCGACGTCGCGCGCGCCGATCTGCAGCGGCACGACCAGGTTCATCAGGCCGACCATGAACACCATCGCCATGAAGAAGATCATGATCACGCCGTGCGCCGTGAAGATCTGGTCATAGTGGTGCGGCGGCAGGTAGCCGGGCGCGTTGTACGCGAGCGCGAGTTGCATGCGCATCATGATCGCGTCGGCGAAGCCGCGCAGCAGCATGATCAGCGTCGACGATGATGTACATCACGCCGAGTCTCTTGTGGTCGACCGTGGTCAGCCATTCCGTCCACAGCCATTTCCAGCGGCCGGTGATCGTCAGCGCGGCGAGAATGCCCAGCACGACCAGACCCATGAAGGCGCCGGCCCCCATGATGATGGGCTGATCGAACGGGATCGCCGAGAGTGTGAGTTTGCCGAACATGCGTTACCCCTTCGTGCCGCAGGCGGCGTCCTTCAGGTCGAGGACGTGGCCATCGTTGTATTTCGCGATGATGTTGTGGAAGAGCCGCGGATCGACCGACGAGAAATAGCGCACCGGCGCCTTCTCGCTCGGCTGCGCGACGCCGCCGTACATAGTCGCGTCGAGCCGGTCCGGCGACGCCTTCACCTTCTGCACCCACGCATCGAACTGCTCGCGCGGCTCGGCGAGCGTGCGGAACTTCATGTCGGAGAAACCGCGGCCGCTGAAGTTGGCGGACGTGCCCGCGTAGTTGCCGGGCTCGTCGGCGATCAGGTGCAGGCGCGTCTGCATGCCGGCCATCGCGTAGACCTGGCCGCCGAGCTGCGGGATGAAGAACGAGTTCATCACCGAATCCGACGTGATGCGGAAGTTCACCGGCGTGCCGACCGGAATCGCGAGCTGGTTCACCGACGCGATACCGAGTTCCGGATAGATGAACAGCCACTTCCAGTCGAGCGCGACCACTTCCACGTCGATCGGCTTCACCGCCGATTCGAGCGGCTTGTACGGATCGAGCTCGTGCGTGGTCTTCCACGTGAGCACGCCGAGGAACAGGATGATCAGCGTCGGCACCGTCCAGATCACGACCTCGATCGCGGTCGAGTGCGACCAGTGCGGCGCGTAGGCGGCGTTGCGGTTCGACGCGCGGTAACGCCACGCGAACCATAGCGTGAGCAGGATCACCGGCACGACGACGATCAGCATCGCCCAGGTGGACGTCGCGATCAGCGCCTTTTCAGCCGCACCCACGCTTCCTTTCGGATTTAGTACATCTAAATTACAACCTGACAGGCTCAGCGCCGTGCCCATGGCCATCAGCGCCGACCAGCCTCTTGAAGCTCTTCTTTTCATCACACAGCCCCGCGGGTCATTGAATCCGTTTGCGTATGCCCGATGCGCATTCGATTCACGAAATTGGCCGAATCATACGTCGCGCGAGTGCGATGAAAAACCGGTGCAGGCGGCAAATCATCATTGCAAAATCTGCCGTGAGTCACATTGTCGCGGGGCAATTTCACGCAGCCGGAAGCGGGCCCGGCACGCCCCGTGCCGAGCCTCGATCGATGCGTGCGCAACGATACCTGCCGCGCGAATGCGGCTCGCCTGCGCGGCGCGGTGTGCCGGGATCAGTCGTGCGTCGACGCCATGTACGACGGCAGCGCCGGCGCGGGGCCATCCCCTGCCGGCACCTTCGAATGGCTCGCTTCCTGGATCAGCTTGCCGACGGTCGGATCGATCGCATCGGTGAACGGCTTCGGATCGATGCCGACCGCGAGCACGATCAGCGCGAGCGACGCGAACATCACGATCTCGCGACGATTCAGGTCGGCGAGCTTCGCGATCCGCTGGCTCGCGACCTTGCCGAACACGACGCGCTTGAGCATCCACAGCGTGTACGACGCGCTGAGGATCAGCGTGAGCGCCGCGATCGCACCGATCCAGAAGTTGAAGCGGATCGCGCCCATGATCACCATGAACTCGCCGACGAACCCCGACGTGCCCGGCAGACCGACGTTGGCCATCGCGAACAGCAGCGTGAAGGTCGCGAAACGCGGCATCACACCCGCCACGCCGCCGTACGCGGCGATCTCGCGCTGCCTGGTGCGATCCACGAGCACGTTCACGCACAACAGCATCGCGCCCGCCACGAAGCCGTACGACACGAGTTGCACGATCGCGCCTTCGACGCCGATCCGGTTGAACAGGAACAGCCCGAGCGTGACGATTCCCATGTGCGCGACCGTCGAATACGCGAGCAGCTTGCCGAGATCGGTCTGCGCGAGCGCGATCAGGCTCGCGTAGACGATCGCGAACAGCGACAGCGCGATCACGGCCGGCGCGAAGAAGTGGCTCGCGTCCGGCGTGATCGGCAGCGCGAAGCGCAGGAACCCGTAACCGCCGAGCTTGAGCATCGCGAGCATCAGCGCGGCACCCGTCGGGCCGTCCGTGTACACGTCGCTCAGCCACGTGTGGACCGGCCACATCGGCACCTTGACCGCGAACGCCGCGAAGAAGCCGAGGAACACCAGCAACTGCGGCGCGAAGCCGAGCTGCAGCGTGCGCCAAACGGCCATGTCGAACGTATGCGACTGCGCGTACAGGTACAGCATCGCCATCAGCAACAACAGCGAGCCGGCGAACGAGATGAAGAAGAACTTCACGGCCGCATACACGCGTCGCTCGCGCCCCCACGTACCGATCAGCAGGTACAGCGGGATCAGCGTCGCCTCGAAGAAGATGAAGAACAGCAGCCCGTCCTGCGCGACGAATACGCCGACCATCAGCCCCGACAGGATCAGGAACGACGCGTAGTACTGCGCGACGCGCACCGTGACCGACTCCCACGACGCCACCACCACCACGAGCGTCGTGAATGCGGTCAGCACGACGAGCCACAGCGACGCGCCGTCGATGCCGACCCGCCAGCCGGCATTGAATGCCGCCAGCCAGTCGCGTCTTTCGACGAACTGCATCGCCGCCGAATGCGCGTCGAAACCAGCGATCAGCGGCACGACGGCCGCCAGCCCGGCGATCGCGCCGACCAGCGCGATCAGTCGTATCCGGCGTGAATGCTGGTCGGAACCGGCGCGCAGCAGCCCCGCGCCGAACAGTATCGGAACCCAGATGGCCAGGCTCAGGAAGGGGAAATCATGCATGTCAACAACGCCTTGAGGAGGTCGCGCCCTGCATCGGGGACAGGCGCAACGAAAGGAACGAAATCAAATCGACAGGTAGATTTCGTGAATCGCCAATGTTGGCAAAATGTAAAGCGGCATCACCGGAAAAGTTGATGCCGCTCAAATGCGATCGGGTTAACCAGCATAAAACGATTGAATATTTTCTGCAGCGCAGCAGAACATCAATTTTGCGTGCCCGCGTAGCCTACTGATTTTTATGAGTAATTTTTCGTATTGCTCGATGCCGCGTGCGACAGAAATCGACGCAGCGCCGCATTTTTGATGTCAACCGGTCATTTCGGAGGGCCGGAACGACATGCTCAGCGTTCCCCAGTACCGCGGTCGCGTGGCCTCTCCTATCTTACAGAAATACTTTCATTTTTATTTCATTCGATCTCATGCGGCGCATACCGCAGATCGAGTTACCCTCGCGCACCACCTCTCACGCGAGCGGCCATTAGCGCAGGTGACTCAAGCGATCCCATACGCGCATCGTCACCGCACGATAGTGGTCGTGCTGGGCGGGGAAATGGACGAAGCGGCTGTCGCGCGTCGCATAGACCGGGGACGACGCGAGCGTCGTCGCATCGACGATATGGCGCGCGTCGATCATGCCGGACTCAAGCAACTCCACATAGATCGCCTGCTGGTCGCCACCACTCGCATAGACCGACGAGCGATCGTCGAACCGCTCGATGCGCGCGCAGATGCGTTCGACCAGCTCACGCATCGGCGCCACGTTGCGCACGCCAATCATGCACGAGTTGATCGCCCACGCCGTGTGATCGGTCCCGATCACGAAGTCGCGCCCCTCGATCGTGCCATCGATGCGCTGGCGCTGGTCGATCGCGAGGATGTCCGCATCGACCCAGAACACGAACGCGTGATGCGGCAGATGTTCGCGAATCAGATGCAGCTTCGCCCAGTTCGCGTCGATGCCGTCCGGCAGGAAAGCGGGCGCGGCGCGATACGTGTGGTACGCATAGCCGTGTCGCGTGCAGTAGCGGACGAAATTCTCCTCGTGCAGGTCGCCATAGCCCGCGATATGCGACGTATGCAGGCTCACGAACGCGATCGGCGCATGCGGATTCACATGCCGCTCTGCTTCGCGCGGTCGCTGCTGCGCGGCGCACCAGTCGTCCATCGCGCGCGGACAGTCGCCGCGCTGGTACCGTTCGGCATCGTCGACGAGCGCCGTCACGTAACGGAAGTCGTAATCGGGCACCGGCGCCCAGAAGCCGTTCACGTCTCGCCACTCGGGTGCCTGGTGCGCCACGAGCGGTCGCGCGCCGGCGATCGAATCGATCGAGACGCCGTCGCTCCAGACCGTCTGGGCCGACGCGAAATGGCCGTTCGCAAGCGGTACGTCGAACGGTAGCGGTGGAAAGTGCGCTGCCAGCAGCGTCGCCTCGCACGCGTGCTGCCGCTCCGGAAGATGCATCGCCCACTTGCCCAGTTCGAGCGCCAGCCGGCGCAACTGCTCGCGTACGTCGGGCACGTTGCGGAAGATCATGCCGCTCGCGGCGGGCAACGCCGATTTCGACGTCTGCGTCGTGACGATCGCGTCGTAACCGTGCGCGACATCCGTCAGCGCATGCGGATCGAACACGACGGAGAACGGGTCGAGCACGAGCAGCAACGCACCGTGCTCCATCGCAACGAGTTGCGCGATGATCGCGTGGTACTTGTACAGCACCTGCTGGCGCTCGCCATACACGTGCATGCCGTCGGCCATTGCATGCCGGTAGCCGTGCAGATGCGCGTAACGTGCGTGGTTGTCGATCAATCCGTCGACAGGTCGATGAGACAGGACGGTCAGAACGGAATGCGGGGTTGCCACGAGCATCACCTCGAGTCGCGCGGAACGATACGCGATATGTAGCGCATGACCGCCACTCCCGTCGAGCACCCATTGCCCGCATGACGTATCGACGATGCGCGCCCGAGGACGAAACTCGACGGCATCGATGCTTGGCGCACGACACCACACGGTGGGCCGGAAAAAGAAAAAGCCCCGCAAGTCCGAGAACTTGCGGGGCTTTGTCACCGCTTTTGGCGGAGACGGAGGGATTCGAACCCTCGATCCAGGTTTTGGCCCAGATGCTCCCTTAGCAGGGGAGTGCCTTCGACCTCTCGGCCACGTCTCCCAAACTTTCGCTCGCACCAGGGAGGCAGTGCGACGAGAACGAGATAATATAGGGTTTCGAACCGTACGTCAATTTCCGTGATGCATTTTCTTCAATGCATCACGGAAAATTCACGACGCCTGGTCGAGTTCGAATACCTTGTGCAGCGCGCGGACGGCCAGCTCCATGTATTTCTCGTCGATCAGCACCGAAATCTTGATTTCGGACGTCGAGATCATCTGGATGTTGATGCCCTCTTCCGACAGCGTGCGGAACATCTTGCTCGCGACGCCCACGTGCGAACGCATGCCGACGCCGACGACCGACACCTTCGACACCTTCGGGTCGCCCTGCACGCGCTCGGCGCTCACATGGCCCTGCACCTGGTTGGTGAGGATGTCCATCGCCTTCTGGTAGTCGCCGCGGCCGACCGTGAACGTGAAGTCGGTCTTGCCTTCGACGCTCTGGTTCTGGATGATCATGTCGACGTCGACGTTCGCATCGGCCACCGGGCCGAGGATCTGATATGCGATGCCCGGCTTGTCGGGCACGCCCATCACAGCAATGCGTGCTTCGTCGCGCTGGAACGCGATGCCGGAAATGACTGCCTTTTCCATGGTCTCGTCTTCTTCAAAAGTAATCAGGGTGCCCGAGCGCATTTCTTCGTCGAGCGCAATCAGCGGATCGGTCAGGCTCGACAGCACACGCGTCTTCACCTGGTATTTGCCGGCGAATTCGACCGAGCGGATCTGCAGGACCTTCGAGCCGAGGCTGGCCATTTCCAGCATCTCCTCGAACGTCACGCGGTCGAGGCGGCGCGCCTCTTCGACGACTCGCGGATCGGTCGTGTAGACGCCATCGACGTCGGTATAGATCAGGCACTCTTCGGCACCCAGCGCAGCCGCCACCGCCACCGCCGACGTGTCCGAGCCGCCCCGGCCCAGCGTCGTGATGTGGCCGTCCGGATCGACGCCCTGGAAGCCCGTGATGATCACGACCTTGCCTGCGTTCAGATCGTCCTTCACACGCTCGTCGTCGATCGAGTGAATACGTGCTTTCGTAAACGCGCTGTCCGTCTTGATCGGCACTTGCCAGCCGGCATAGCTCACGGCCTCGACGCCGATTTCCTGCAGCGCGATCGACAGCAGGCCGACGCTGACCTGCTCGCCGGTCGACGCGATCATGTCGAGCTCACGCGGGCTCGGCTGGCTCGAAATCTCTTTCGCAAGACCGAGCAGACGGTTGGTTTCGCCGGACATCGCCGAAGGCACGACCACCATCTGGTGCCCGGCCTGATGCCATTTTGCGACGCGTTTCGCGACGTTCTTGATGCGCTCGACCGAGCCCATCGAAGTGCCGCCGTATTTGTGTACGATGAGTGCCATTGTCGTTCTGAACTGGAGGAGAAACCGCACGGGCGCGCTGGGCAGGCCGCGTAGCCGTTCGGTCACGCGGCTTGTGGCTGTGGACGGACGACGAGGGGGACGGCTGGGACGCAACACGCAAGCGTGGCGGATTTTGCCCGGAAGGCCGATCAGGCCGCGCAAACCGGGTACGTCACGCGGAAAACCTGCACAAAACGCTCAAAAATCGAGCCGAGCAAACGACCGAGCGTACCCGATAGAAGCCCGCTTGACAAGCCGCGCGCCGTGTCGGCGGCCGTTCCGGCGCTGTTTACCAAATGGTGAAAATGGGCCCGCCATCGCGCGTTCGACCGCCTGCCGCTGCTAGGCGATCAGCAAATCGGGGCGCCATTCGATCCGGCGCCATGCCGCGTCACCGGGCGCCGCGTCGGCCGGCTCGCCGATGTCGCGATTGACGCCCAGTCGCGGCACGTAGATCAGCCGGTCACCCGCGAACAACAGCGGCACGTCGCGTTGCCAGGCCGGCACCCCGCGCTCCTGGAACAGGTTCTTCAGCGTCCGGCCCGGCCCGCCCGGCGACGTGCGCATCCGTTCGCCGCCGGCACGGGCGCGCGCCGCCAGCCGGGTACCGCGCAGCAGCGCCTCGGGCACCGCGTCGGCGCTGCCCGCGTCGGCGGGCGCGAACACGAACGTGCCGCGCCATCCCGGCAGATGCCACACTTCCTGCCCGTCCCACGCGAGTGCCGCCTCCGGCTGCGGCGTCCCCGTGCCGTCGTCGGCCGGCTCGCTGCTGTCGCCCGCCTCCCAGTACACGACATCGCGATAGAGCCGCAGGCACTGCCCCGCGTGATCGACACGCAGCGCATGCGCGTCGTGCGCCGCGCGCAGTTGCCGCATCATGTTGGCCAGACGGGCAGCCGACGCGCCCGGCAAACCGAGCCGGCGCATCCAGAAGCGCAGCAGGTTCGCGCCGCGCGTGTCGTCGAATCCGACCAGTGCGTCGCGCGACAGCGCCCGACCGTCATCGCGCGCGGCGACGGCGAAATCGAGCTCGGCCAGATCGTCGAGCAGCCGCTGAGCGGCGGCCGCATGCTGGGCCGCGCGGCCGAGCGCGTCGCGAAAGCCCGGGAAATGCACGGCCAGCGCCGGCAGCACGTCGACGCGCAGCGCATTGCGCGCATAGCGCGTATCGCCGTTCGATTCGTCGTCGATCCACGCGAGCGCGTGCTGCTCCGCATAGCGCTCGAGTTGTGCGCGCAACAGTCGCAGCAATGGACGTACACGCTCGATGCTCACGCCGTCGGGGCGATAACGCGGCGCCATCGCGGCGAGCCCCGCGATTCCCGCGCCGCGCAACAGTTGCAGCAGCACCGTTTCCGCCTGGTCGTCCGCATGTTGCGCGAGCCACAGCGCCGCCACGCCATGGCGTTCGCCCATCTCGTCGAGCGCCGTGTAGCGACGCTCGCGCGCGGTCGCCTCGATGCCGAGCCCGCTGTCGCGCGGCACGTCGACGCGCATCGATTCGAATGCGACACCGAGCCGCGCCGCTTGCCCTTCGGCATGCGCGACCCATGCGTCGGCGTTCGCGCTCAGGCCGTGATGCACGTGCAGCGCGACGCAGCGCGACGCGCCCGCGACGCGCACGGCCGCATCGAGCAGCACGGTCGAATCGAGGCCGCCGCTGTAGGCGATCGCGATGCGCGCCTGCGGCGGCAGACCAGAAAGCGCAACGCCGACCGCGTCGAGGACGACGCGATCGGCGGAGAATTCGGTGGGTGGGATCACGAGCGAGACGCGCGTGCAGCCGCACGCGCCGTGAATACACGGCCGGTCATGCGCCGGGCGTGGTTTCCTTGAACTTGCCGTAGGCCATCAGGCGCTCGAAGCGGCGCTCGCGCAGCGCATCGATGCTCATGCCCTGGAACTGGCGCAGCGAATCGGCCAGCGCGCGACGCAGCAACGCGGCCATGCCCTTCGGATCGCGATGCGCGCCGCCGAGCGGCTCGTTGATGATCTTGTCGATCAGGCCGAGCGCCTTCAGGCGATGCGCGGTCAGGCCCAGCGCTTCCGCGGCTTCCGGCGCCTTCGCTGCGCTCTTCCACAGGATCGACGCGCAGCCTTCCGGCGAGATCACCGAGTAGGTCGAGAACTGCAGCATCATCACGGTGTCGGCCACGGCGATCGCCAGCGCACCGCCCGAACCGCCCTCGCCGATCACCGTCGTGATGATCGGCGTCTTCAGCTCGGCCATCACGTACAGGTTGCGACCGATCGCCTCCGACTGGCCGCGCTCTTCCGCGCCGATGCCCGGGTACGCGCCCGGCGTGTCGACGAACGTGAAGATCGGCAGCCCGAACTTCTCGGCGAGACGCATCAGGCGTTCGGCCTTGCGATAGCCTTCCGGACGCGGCATCCCGAAGTTGCGCGCGGCGCGCTCCTTCGTGTCGCGGCCCTTCTGGTGACCGATCACCATGCACGGATGGCCGCCGAAGCGCGCGAGACCGCCGACGATCGACAGGTCGTCCGCGAACGCGCGGTCGCCATGCAGCTCGTGAAAATCGGTAAACAGTTCCGCGACGTAGTCGAGCGTGTACGGCCGCTGCGGGTGCCGCGCGATCTGCGAAACCTGCCACGGCGACAGGTTCGCGTAGAGGTCTTTCGTCAGTTGCTGGCTTTTCTTCGACAGCCGCTCGATTTCTTCCGAAATATCGACAGCCGAGTCGTCCTGCACGAATCGCAGCTCTTCGATCTTGGCCTCGAGTTCGGCGATCGGCTGTTCGAAATCCAGAAACGTGGTCTTCATGTGTTCGAATCCTTGGGTCTTGCGGCAGCGCGTATTCTACCCGCGCGGGCGACGCTCAAAACCGGCTCTCAACTATTGATGTTTAAAACCCGATAGCCGACGCTCAGGCGTCGGCGTCGGGCGCATCGAGGCTGCGCCACATGTACCAGGTCGCGACGGTGCGCCACGGCTCCCAGTTGGCCGCGACCTCGCGCGCCTCGCTGCGCGTGACGGGTTCGCCGCTGAAGTAATTGACGCTGATCGCACGGATCAGGCCCGGGTCGTCGAGCGGCAGCACGTCCGGCCGCGACAGGTTGAAAATCAGGAACATCTCGGCCGTCCAGCGGCTGATGCCGCGGATCTGCGTGAGTTCCGCGATCACGTCCTCGTCGTCCATCGACGTCCATTTGTCGACGTGCAGCGCCCCCGACACGAAATGCTGCGCGAGATCGAGGATGTATTCCGTCTTGCGTTTCGACAACCCGCACGCGATCAGCTTGTCCGCGCCGAGCCGGATCACCGGTTGCGGCGCGAGTTTCGGGCAGGCATCCTCGATGCGCGCCCACAGCGACTGGGCGGACGGCACCGAAATCTGCTGGCCGACGACCGAGCGCGCGAGCGTGACGAACGGGTCGCCGCGCTTCACCAGATGCGCGGGGCCGAACTTCGGAATCAGCTTCTTCAGAATCCGGTCGCGCTTGACGAGGTCAGCGCACGCCTTGTCCCAATAGGCGGGACGCACGACGCCCTCCTCGCCGTCCGCTTCGGACGCACGTATCTTGCGGGCCGCGTCGGCGGCCGGCTGCGCGGCCGCCGGCTGCGCATGACCGTTCAGCGCGCCGTTCGGCACGGCGCGCGTCGCGTCCGCCTTCGCCGCCGGTACGCGCTTGGCTGCCGGACGCGCGGCGACCGGGGTCGCACGCCTGACCGGCGCTTTTCTGGCCGTTGCCATCTTGCCTCCTACCTGACGGATCGGTCAGTGGAACGCGCTGCGCTCATACGCGACGCCATTCGGTCGATCCGCCCGGTTTGTCTTCAAGTGCGATGCCGGCTTCGAGCAATTCCGCCCGGATCCGGTCCGCTTCGGCATAGTCCTTCGCTTGCTTCGCCGCGACGCGCGCGGCGATCTGCGCTTCGATCTCGTCGGCCGCGAGCCCGCCCGCCTGCGCGGCGCCGGACGCCTGCTGCAGGAACGCGCGCGGTTCGCGGCCCAGCAGGCCGAGCAGGCCCGCCAGCTGTTTCAGTTGCCGTGCGAGCGAGGCATCGCGCGTGCGGTTGACCTCACCCGCCAGCTCGAACAGCGTCGCCACCGCGACCGGCGTGTTGAAATCGTCGTTCATCGCCGCCGCGAAACGTTGCGCGTGCGGCTCGTTCCAGTCGAGCACGAGCGTGTCGGGCTCGACGTCCTTCAGCGCGATGTACAGGCGCGTGAGCGACGCGCGCGCATCGTCGAGATGCACGTCGCTGTAATTGAGCGGCGAACGGTAGTGCGTGCGCACGATGAAGAAGCGCACGACTTCCGCGTCGTAACGCTCGAGCACCTCGCGGATCGTGAAGAAGTTGCCGAGCGATTTCGACATCTTCTCGTTGTCGACCTGCACGAAGCCGTTGTGCATCCAGTAGTTGACGAACGTCTCGCCGGTCGCGCCTTCGCTCTGCGCGATCTCGTTCTCGTGGTGCGGGAATTGCAGGTCCTGCCCGCCGCCGTGGATGTCGAAATGATTGCCGAGCAGCGAGCAGCCCATCGCCGAGCACTCGATGTGCCAGCCCGGGCGGCCCATCCCATACTTCGACGCCCACGACGCGCCTTCCGGCTCGTCCGCCTTCGCGCGCTTCCACAGCACGAAGTCGAGCGGGTCCTGCTTCGCATCGTTCGCGGCGACGCGCTCGCCCGCGCGGAGAGCGTCGAGCGACTTGCCCGACAGCTTCCCGTAGTCTGCGAACTTGCGCACCGAGTAATTGACGTCGCCGTCGGCCGCCTGATACGCGTAGCCGTTCGTCTCGAGCGTCTCGATCATGCCGAGCATCTGCGGGATGAACTGCGTCGCGCGCGGCTCGACGTCGGGCCGCTGGATGCCGAGCGCGGTTTCATCCTCGTGCATCGCACCGATGAAGCGGTCGGTCAGCGACTTGATCGTCTCGCCGTTCTCGACCGCGCGACGGATGATCTTGTCGTCGATGTCGGTGATGTTGCGCACGTACGTGACCCGATAGCCGATCGCACGCAGCCAGCGCTGGACGAGGTCGAACACGACCAGCATGCGCGCGTGGCCCACGTGACAATAGTCGTAGACGGTGATCCCGCATACGTACATCCGCACTTCGCCGGGCTGGCGCGGCACGAAAACTTGCTTGTCACGCGCGAGCGTGTTGTAGATGCGCAGTGATTCCATAGAGATGAACCGTGAGCCGAAGGAAACCGCCCTGGCGAAGCTCGCCCAGCATGTGAAACGGACGGACCATCTGCTGCGGCGCCAGGCCGCGCGTCCTCGATATCACATGGGGCGGTCAGGCTGCAAGCACAGCGGTGACGGCCACGAGAGGCTAAGAAAGACTGTCTGCCGCTCGCCGGAACGCGCAGACGTTTTGTTAGAATGGCTCGGAGTATAACATTCCGATTTACGCCTATGAAACCTCATCGCGGCCGCGCGCCGAGCGCTGCGACCCTCGTTGCGACCACCGTCATGGGCGTCGCGCTGACGCTTTTCGCGGCTCCCGCGGCGCATGCGCAAAAGGCCCCGGCGGTCGCCGACGGCACTCCCGAAATCGACGCGTCGATCGCCGGCAAGCAGTGGCAGCAGGCGCTCGCGCAGCTCGACGCGCGCATCGCGTCGAACCCGCACGACGTGCAGGCGCAGTTCAAGCGCGGTACCGTGCTGGCCCGCCTGAACCGCGACGACGACGCGATCCAGCAGTTCGTCGCGATCACGCAGGCGTACCCCGAACTGCCCGAGCCGTACAACAACCTCGCGGCGCTCTACGCGAAGCACGGCCGCTATGACGAGGCGCGCACCGCGCTCGTCACCGCGACGCAATCGAACCCGGGCTACTCGCTCGCGTACGAGAACCTCGGCGATCTCTACCTGCGTCTCGCGGCCGAGTCGTACAAGCGCGCGCAATCGCTCGGCCGCACGAGCGGCGCGACCGCGCAGCGCCTCGCCGATCTGCAGAAGATCGTGTCGCCGTCGAAAGCCGCGCCGAACGCCCGCGCGACGTCGCCGGCCACGCGCGACTACACCGACCGCGCCGCCGCGAACGTGAGCACCACCACGCTGCCGATGTCGCCGACGTTCCAGTTCAGCGGTCCGTCGGGCGCACTGGCGGCACCGTACGTCGCGCCGTCGCAATAAGCGGCGCGGCCTTCCTTCCCTCCCAACCTGAGGATCGCAATGAAACGTCTGTTGCTGGCGCTTGGCGGCGCCGCCCTTCTCGCGACCGCGCCCGCGTTCGCGCAAACGGCCACCGCGCACCCCGTCGTGCAGCTGAAGACCTCGCAGGGCGACATCCGCGTCGAGCTCTATCCGGAGAAGGCGCCGAAATCCGTCGCCAACTTCCTCGATTACGTGAAGGCCGGCCAGTACAACGGCACGATCTTCCATCGCGTGATCAAGGGCTTCATGATCCAGGGCGGCGGCTACAAGACCAACTTCGAGGAAAAGCCGACCCGCGCGCCGATCCCGCTGGAAAGCCGCAATGGTCTGAAGAACCTGACGGGCACGATCGCGATGGCGCGCACGAGCGATCCGAATTCGGCCACCGCGCAGTTCTTCATCAATACGGTCGACAACGGCGGCCTCGACTATCCGAACCCGGACGGCAACGGCTATGCGGTGTTCGGCAAGGTCGTGTCCGGCCTCGACGTCGTGAAGAAGATCGAAGGCGTGGCGACGACCTCGCGCGGCCCGATGCAGGACGTACCGGCGCAACCGGTCGTGATCGAATCGGCGAGCATCGTCTCGAAGTAAGCACCTGCCGGCACGTCCGGCGCCACACGCGGCCGCGTCGTACGACCGGCCGCGTGCCATTTAAACCGCCTCACCGAAGGAATTCATCATGGTTGAACTGCATACGAACCACGGCGTGATCAAGCTCGAACTCGACGCCGCGAAGGCACCGAAGACGGTCGAGAACTTCCTGAACTACGTGAAGAAGGGCCATTACGACGGCACCGTGTTCCATCGCGTGATCAACGGCTTCATGATCCAGGGCGGCGGCTTCGAGCCGGGCCTGAAGCAGAAGCCGACCGACGCGCCGATCGACAACGAAGCGAACAACGGCCTGAAGAACGACAACTACACGGTCGCGATGGCACGCACGAACGATCCGCACTCGGCGACCGCCCAGTTCTTCATCAACGTGAACGACAACGACTTCCTGAACCACTCGTCGCCGACGCCGCAGGGCTGGGGCTACGCAGTGTTCGGCAAGGTCGTCGAAGGCCAGGACGTGGTCGACAAGATCAAGGGCGTCAAGACGGGCAACGCGGGCTTCCATCAGGACGTGCCGACCGACGACGTCGTGATCGAAAAGGCCGTGGTGGTCTGACGCATAGTCGTTACGGAGGCACTTCGATGTTGCAGGAGAGTCCGCCGCGAAGCGTCTCCGCGGGCGTGCCGGGCGAGCGCGAGTACGCGCAAGCCGCACGCCCGTTCCTGTTTCTCTCCGATCTGCACCTGAGCGAGGCGATTCCGAAGACGGTCGCCGCGTTCGAGCATTTCGTGAAATACACCGCCGACAGCGCCGACTCGGTGTTCATCCTCGGCGACCTGTTCGAATACTGGATCGGCGACGACATCCTCGACGACGATCCGTTCGCCGCGCGCATGGCCGCGCTGATGCACACGTTCTCGGAACGCGGCATCGCGCTCTACGTGATGCACGGCAACCGTGATTTCCTGCTCGGCCGGCGCTTCATGAAGGCGGCCGGCGCGATGCTGCTGCCCGACCCTTCGCTGATCATGGCGTTCGGCCAGCGCATCGTGCTCGCGCACGGTGACGCGCAATGCACGGCCGACCGCGGCTACCAGGTGTTCCGGCGCTTCGCGCGCAATCGCGTCGCGCAATGGCTGTTTCTCGCCTGGCCGTTCCGCTGGCGCCGCGCGCTCGCGCAGCGCATGCGCTCGAACAGCGAAGCGGGCCGGATGCGCCCGGCTTCGGCCATCTACGACGTCACGCGGGATGGCGTGGCCGCGCTGTTCCG
Organism: Burkholderia sp. E168m23; assembly: GCF_016586125.1. Lineage (NCBI taxonomy): Bacteria > Pseudomonadati > Pseudomonadota > Betaproteobacteria > Burkholderiales > Burkholderiaceae > Burkholderia > Burkholderia sp. E168m23. Next base: position 1,629 of record NZ_BCPP01000027.1, on the reverse strand, counting down.
GAAAAGCCGCGCGAGCGTGATCATTCACGGCCACACGCACCGCCCCGCGCGCCACGCGGAACCGGGCGGAATCCGCTGGGTGCTGCCCGACTGGGATCTCGATCACGGCACGCCGCGCGGCGGCTACCTGCGCGTCGACGCGGAAGGCATCCACGCGATGCCGCTCGACTGACGCCGGCGCTGCCGTCGCACTGACCGGCAGCGATCAGCGCCCATCGCGTGGGTTACGTCTGGCGTTCCACCGTCTTGCCTTCCAGCACCGCTGACAGCCTGCGCAGGTCGAGGCGTGCCGCGTCGGCGCCCTGCAGCGTTTCCAGATGCGTGCCGAGCCGCTCGAGCGCCGCGACGATCTCGTCGACGCGGCGGCTTTCCTTCGCCGCGTGATCGATCAGCCCGTGAATCGCGAGCGACATCGGATCGTCGGCGTTCGGCGTGATCCCGTACGCGCTGAATGCCGCGCGCTCGGTCTGCGGCTTCGGCTGCGCCGGCATCACGATGCGTGCCGGGTTGCCGACCGCGGTGCCGCCGGCCGGCACGGGCTTGACGACTACCGCGTTCGAGCCGATCTTCGCGCCCGCACCGACAGTGAAACCGCCGAGCACCTTCGCGCCGGCGCCGACGATCACGCCGGCCTCGAGCGTCGGGTGGCGCTTCGCGCCGCGTGTGAGCGACGTGCCGCCCAGCGTCACGCCCTGATAGATCGTGCAGTCGTCGCCGATGACCGCCGTCTCGCCGATCACGACGCCCATGCCGTGATCGATGAACACGCGCCGGCCGATCGTCGCGCCGGGGTGAATCTCGATGCCGGTCAGGAACCGGCCGGCCTGCGACACGAACCGCGCGAGCCAGTAGCGCTTCGCGCGCCAGCATGCGTGCGCGAAACGGTGCAGCACGAGCGCATGCAGCCCCGGATAACAGGTCAGCACTTCCCACGCACTGCGAGCGGCGGGATCCCGCTCGCGAATCGTTGCGATGTCTTCGCGCAGTCTCGTGAACATGATGTGATCTGGGAAAAGGCCGGCGCGCATCGCCGGCAATGCCGGCCGTTATCGCGCCGGGTAATTTACTTATGACGTCCGGCGATTGTAGGGCCAGTCGTGCCCGGCCGCACGCGGCCGCGCGTTCACCCCGCCGTCGGCACGGGTATTCGGCCGGAACGCTTGCTACGCGGGGGTTTCCGGGGCCGATCGGTCGGGAGAAACAGCAGGTTCGACGCGTGCGGTCGGTCGACACATGGCCCGGCCCAACGCACGCCGCATCGAGCGAACTCCCCCGCCCCCGGCAATCGGAGCGCCAGCCGCTTACGCGTCGCCGCCCGGTTTGCCCGACTTCAGCAGGATGTGCTTCGCGATGCCGCGCAGGATGTTGACCTCCTCGCGCTCGAGGCCCGTGCGTGCGAACAGGCGCCGCAGCCGCGGCATCAGCTTCTTCGGATTGCGCGGATCGAGGAAGTCGAGCGCGATCAACGCGTTCTCGAGGTGCACGTACATCCGCTCGATCTCGTCGCTTTGCGCGAGCGTGCCGGCTTCGCCCTGCGGCTGCGCCGACGGCTCGCTCGCCTGCTCGAGAAACGCGACGCGCAACTCGTATGCGAGCACTTGCACGGCCTGCGCGAGATTCAGCGAACTG
>NZ_BCPP01000026.1:0-17928 GCF_016586125.1 Burkholderia sp. E168m23 | reverse complement strand
CGGCACGACCGGCGTGCCGGTTTCGATCGCGAAGCGCGCGCCGCCCGTCTTGTATTTGCCCTGCTTGCCGACCGGCGTGCGCGTGCCTTCGGGGAACATGATCATCCATGCGCCTTCCGACAGGCGCTTCTTGCCCTGGCGGATCACCGACGCGAACGCGTTCTTGCCTTCCTTGCGATTGATGTTGACCATGTGCAGCAGCCCGAGCGCCCAGCCGAAGAACGGCACGTACAGCAGCTCGCGCTTGAACACATAGCACAGCGGCTTGGGCATCAGCGCCGGAAACGCGAGCGTCTCCCACGCGGACTGGTGCTTCGACAGCAGCACGGCCGGGCCGTCGGGCAGGTTCTCGAACCCTTCGATCCGGTAGCGGATGCCGTTCAGCCAGCGCACGACCCACAGCGTCGACTTGCACCAGCCGGCCGCCATCCAGTAGCGCGCGTCGGGGCGCATGAACGGGAACGCGATGAAACACGCGGTGGCGTACGGCACCGTGTACAGGATGAAGTAGATCAGCAGCAGCAGGGAGCGGACGAAGCGCATCGGCGTGAGTCTGGCGTTGGGGAGGATGCGCGCGGCAGCCGCATCACTCGTGTTCGTGTGAAAGAAAATCGAGCGCAAACGCGCGCAGATCGTCGTGGACCTTCGTGCCGTCCGGCAGATTGCCTGCGGCGAGCGTCTTCTTGCCCTTGCCGGTCAGCACGAGGTGCGGCTGGAAGCCGACCGCGACGCCGGCTTGCAGGTCGCGCAGCGAATCGCCGACGACCGGCGTGTGAGCGGGATCGATCTCGAAGCGCTCGGCGATCATCTGCATCATGCCCGGTTTCGGCTTGCGGCAGTCGCAGTGATCCTCGGCCGTGTGCGGGCAGAAGAACACCGCGTCGATGCGTGCGCCGACCGCGGCCGCCGCGCGATGCATTTTCAGGTGCATCTCGTTGAGCGCGGCCATGTCGAACAGCCCGCGACCGATGCCGGACTGGTTGGTCGCCACGACCACGCGGTAGCCCGCGTGGTTGAGCCGGGCGATCGCCTCGAAGCTGCCGGGCAGCGCGATCCATTCGTCGGGCGTCTTGATGAACGCATCCGAATCGACGTTGATCACGCCGTCCCGGTCGAGGACGACGAGCTTTCGGTTGGGGCTGGTCGGCATCGTGCGGCCCTTATGCGGCGAGCTTCGAGATGTCGGCGACGCAGTTCATCTGCTGGTGCAGCGCGGACAGCAGCGCGAGACGGTTCGCGCGCAGGGCCGGATCTTCCGCGTTGACCATCACGTCGTTGAAGAACGTGTCGACCGGCACGCGCAGCGCGGCGAGCGCCGACAGCGCGCCCGTGTACGCACGCGCCTCGAGCTGCGACTGCACGTGCGGCGTGACGGCCGCGAGCTGTTCGTGCAGCGCCTTCTCGGCGGCCTCGACGAGCAGCGTCGGCTGCACCGCGCCGTTCGCGCCGCCTTCCGACTTCTTCAGGATGTTCGAGATCCGCTTGTTCGCGGCCGCGAGTGCTTCGGCTTCCGCGAGGCGCGTGAATTCGCGTACCGCGTCGAGGCGCGCGACGAGATCGTCGATGCGCGTCGGGTTCAGGCTCAGCACCGCGTCGATTTCACCGGCCGAATAGCCGCGCTCGCGCAGCAGGCCGCGCAGGCGATCCATGAAGAACGCGAAGATGGCGTCCGTCGACTCGGCGACGCCCGGCACGCCGGCAAAGCGTGCGTGGGCCGTGTGCAACAGCGACACGAGATCGAGCGGCAACTGCTTTTCGAGCAGCAGGCGCAGCACGCCGAGCGCGTGACGGCGCAGCGCGAACGGGTCCTTCTCGCCGGTCGGCGCGAGGCCGATGCCCCAGATGCCGACGATCGTTTCGAGCTTGTCCGCGAGCGCGACGGCGGTCGACACCGGCGTGGTCGGCAGTGCGTCGCCGGAGAAGCGCGGCTGGTAGTGCTCGGCGCATGCGAGCGCGACGTCGTCGGCTTCGCCGTCGTGGCGCGCGTAGTACGTGCCCATCGTGCCCTGCAGTTCCGGGAATTCGCCGACCATGTCGGTCAGCAGATCGGCCTTCGCGAGGCGCGCGGCGCGCTTCGCGTGCGCGGTGTCGGCGCCGATCGCCGGGGCGATCTCGCCGGCCAGCGCCTCGAGGCGCTCGACGCGGGCGAGCGCCGAACCCAGCTTGTTGTGATAGACGACGTTCGCGAGCTGCGGCACGCGGTCGGCGAGCGGCTTCTTCTTGTCCTGCTCGAAGAAGAACTTTGCATCGGCGAGGCGCGGGCGCACGACGCGCTCGTTGCCTTCGATGATCTCGCCCGGCGTTTTCGTCTCGATGTTCGACACGATCAGGAAGCGCGAGCGCAGCTTGCCGGCGACGTCGGTCAGCGCGAAATACTTCTGGTTCGTCTGCATCGTGAGGATCAGGCATTCCTGCGGCACCTGCAGGAATTCGTCCTCGAAGCGGCACGGGTAGACGACCGGCCATTCGACCAGCGACGTGACTTCGTCGAGCAGCGACTCGGGCATCACGACCGTGTCGCCGTTCGCATGTTCGTTCAGCTGCGTGCGGATCGTTTCGCGGCGATCGGCGAAGTGCGCGATCACGCGGCCCTTGTCGCGCAGCGTGTCGGCATACGCGCGGGCATGCTGGATCGCGACCAGGCCGTCGGACAGGAAGCGGTGGCCGAGCGTCGTGTCGCCGGCATCGACGCCGAACGCGGTGACGGGCACGACGCGGTCGTCGTGCAGCACCGTCAGGCGATGCACCGGGCGCACGAACTTCACGTCCGAGCCGTCCGGGCGCTGGTACGTCATGAATTTCGGGATCGGCAGCTTCGCGAGCGCTTCGTCGAGCGCGGCCTGCAGGCCGTCGGCGAGCGTGGCGCCGGCCGCCGAGTAGTTGATGAAGAACGCTTCGGCCTTGCCGTCCTGCGCGCGTTCGAGATCGGCGATCGACGCATTCGGGTGGCCGAGCGCCGCGAGCTTCTTCGCGAGCGGGGCCGTCGGCTTGCCTTCGGCGTCGAGCGCGACCGACACGGGCAGGACCTTTTCGCGGACCTGTTTGTCAGGCGCGACGGCGCGCACGTTCTGCACGACGACCGCGAGGCGGCGCGGCGTGGCGTAGCGCTCGAACACGAGTTCGCCTTCGATGAGGTCGCGCGCCGCGAGGCGTTGCGCGATGCCTTCGGCGAATGCGTCGCCGAGGCGCGCGAGGGCCTTCGGCGGCAGCTCTTCGGTCAGCAGTTCGACGAGCAGGGGGGCGGGATGATTGTGCGTCATGGTTGGATTGAATCTCGTCTCGTCAGTCCTGATCGATCTTGCGTTCGACCTTGAGCGGCGGCGCCCATGCCGGCTGCGCGGCGTCCTGGGCGTCGGTGGTGAGGCCCGGCACGCCCGGCGGGTTGCCGAGCATCGGGAAGCCGAGCTTCTCGCGCGAGTCGTAGTAAGCCTGCGCGACGAGACGCGACAGTGCGCGGATGCGGCCGATGTACGCCGCCCGCTCGGTGACCGAGATCGCGCCGCGCGCGTCGAGCAGGTTGAACGTGTGGCCGGCCTTCAGCACGAGCTCGTACGCGGGCAGCGCGAGCTGCGCGTCGATCATCTTCTTCGCTTCCGCTTCGTAGCTGTTGAAGAACGTGAACAGCAGGTCGACGTTCGCGTGCTCGAAGTTGTAGGTCGACTGCTCGACCTCGTTCTGGTGGTACACGTCGCCATACGACAGGCGGCGCAGCTCGGGGCCGTTCGGGCCTTGCTCTTCCCACTCGGTCCACACGAGGTCGTACACGTTCTCGACCTTCTGCAGGTACATCGCGAGGCGCTCGAGGCCGTACGTGATCTCGCCGAGCACCGGCTTGCATTCGAGGCCGCCGACTTCCTGGAAATACGTGAACTGCGTGACTTCCATCCCGTTCAGCCACACTTCCCAGCCGAGGCCCCACGCGCCGAGCGTCGGGTTTTCCCAGTCGTCCTCGACGAAGCGCACGTCGTTCTGCTTCAAATCGAAGCCGAGCGCCTCGAGCGAGCCGAGGTACAGGTCGAGGATGTTTTCCGGCGCCGGCTTGAGCACGACCTGGTACTGGTAGTAGTGCTGCAGGCGGTTCGGGTTTTCGCCGTAGCGGCCGTCCTTCGGGCGGCGCGACGGCTGCACGTACGCGGCGCGCCACGGCTCGGGGCCGACCGCGCGCAGGAACGTGTGGACGTGCGACGTGCCCGCGCCGACTTCCATGTCGATGGGCTGGAGCAGGGCGCAACCCTGCTTGTCCCAGTAGGACTGCAGCGTCAGGATGATTTGCTGAAACGTAAGCATGAAGAGCCTTCGTGGCGCTGGCGCTCCGTTGCGGACGGCGCTCCGGGCGGGCCCGGAGGGTCGGCTCGCGCGGCGGCGCGGCTTGTTAGTGTGCTGAAACGCGTAATTTTACCGGATCGGCGACCGGATGCGGCCGGAAGGCAGATGCGGGCACCGCCGCACCGGTCCGGCGGCCTGCGCACACGTGCGCGGCGCCCATGCCGCGGCGCGTCGCGCGGGCGGTAAGATGCGCGTATTGCGGTGCGCCACGCGTGCCGCGTCACCGCTTGCCGACGCCGACTGCATGGACGACCCGAACGACATCCTGATTCCGCTGCTTCCGCCGTTTCTCGCGCTGCTCGGGCAGGCCGCCGACGCGCAGGCGCGCGGCGAGCGCGCCGCGCACGATCTGTGGCTGGCCGCTGCGGCCCATCTGCATGCGGTCGATGCCGATGCGCTGGTGCGGCTCACGACGACGCTCGTCGCGCGGCAGCGCCCGGCCGACGCGCTCGCGCTCGCCGAATGCGCGGTGCGCGTGCAGCCGGGCGCGGCCACGCACTTCAACCACGGCTACGCGCTGCAGATGGCCGGCCGTCACGCGGATGCGGTCGCGCCGTACCGCGCGGCGCTCGCGATCGATGCCGGCTGGCCGTCGCTGCGCAACAACCTCGCGATCGCGCTGCGCTTGTCGGGCGCGGATCGCGCGGAAGAAATCGCGCTGCTCGACGCGGCCGTGAAGCACGATCCGCGGGACGTGCAGGCATGGATCAACCTCGTCGTCGCGCGGATCGCGACGCACGACCTGGACGCTGCGCTCGCGTGCGCAGCGCGGCTCGCCGACCTCGCGCCCGACAACGCGCTCGCGATGAACAACGTCGCGATGGCGATGAAGGAGGCGCAGCGCTGGGACGAGGCCGAGCGCCATGCGGCGCGCGCATGCGAGCTGGCGCCCGACGATGCGTCGTTCCGTTTCAATCTCGCGATCATCCAGCTCGTGCGCGGCAACCACGCGGCCGGCTGGCGCGGCCACGAGGCGCGCTGGGACGGCGCGGGCGAGTTGCGCGGCCGCCGGCCGGCGCTGCCGGGCCCGCGCTGGCAGGGCGAGCCGCTCGCCGGCAAGACGCTGCTGGTGTGGGGCGAGCAGGGGCTCGGCGACGTGCTGCAGTTCTGCCGCTTCGTCGTGCCGCTCGCCGAGCGCGTGCATCGCGAGGGCGGCCGGCTCGCGTGGAATACGTTTCCGGCGCTCGGCACGCTGATGCAGCGCAGCCTCGGTGCGCACGCGGACGTGTTCGGCGCGGGCGGCGGCATCGATGCGTTGCCGGCATTCGATTACGAAGTGCCGCTGATCGGCCTGCCGCTGATGCTCGGCATGGAGGCGTCGACGCTCGCCGCCTCGGTGCCGTACCTGCGGGCCGAGCCGGGTGCTCGCGACGCGTGGCGCGCGCGGCTCGCCCGCGACGGCCGGCTGAAGGTCGGGCTCGTGTGGACGGGCAGTGCGGGCCACCAGCGCAATCCGTTCCGGCGCGTCGGGCTCGAGCGCTACGCCGACGCGTTTCGCGGCATCGACGGCGTCACGTTCTATTCGCTCCAGCCGGGTGCGGACACGGACGTCGCCGCCGCGCGCGCGGCCGGTTTCGCGATCGAGGACTACACGGCCGAATTGACGAGTTTCGACGATACGGCCGCGTTCATCGGCGCGCTGGATCTCGTGATCACCGTGTGCACGTCGGTCGCGCATCTGGCCGGCGCGCTCGGCGCGCGCACCTGGGTGCTGCTCGACGTGAATCCGCACTGGCCGTGGCTGCTCGAGCGCCGGGACAGCCCGTGGTATCCGACCGCGACGTTGTACCGGCAGCCGACGTTCGGCGCGTGGGCGCCGGTGATGGAGGAAGTCAGCCGCGATCTGCGGCGCATCGCCGCGCAGCCGGAGCAACTGGGCCAACTGGACTAACTGGACCAATCGGACCGGCAGGCCTGAGCGGCCGGCCGGTTCGCGGTCACGGGCCGCCGCGCGCGGCGGCGGCCCGCTGCGTCATTTCGCTGCGTCGCCGCCGTGCTGCTTCCGGCCATTGCGCCGGCGCAGCCCAGGCCCGAACGTGAAGCCGAACGCGAGCAGCACCAGCGACACCGCGAGCACGATGTTGTTGCCGCTCGTCACGTACGGCGTGAAGCCGCTCGTGCCTTCGATCCGCACGTCGAGCGAGCCGATCGTGAACGGCTTCAACTGGCCGAGCACGCGCCCGTGCGCGTCGATCGCGGCTGTCATCCCGGTGTTGGTCGAGCGCAGCATCGGCCGGCCCGTTTCGAGCGAGCGCATCCGCGCGATCTGCAGGTGCTGGTCGAGCGCGATCGTGTCGCCGAACCACGCGAGGTTCGTCACGTTGACGAGCACGCCCGGCGGCTGCGGGTTGTCGCGGATCGTCGCGGCGATTTCCTCGCCGAACAAGTCCTCGTAGCAGATATCGGCCATCACCGGCTGGTTGTGCACGAGGAACGGCTTCTGCACCGGCGCGCCGCGCGCGAAGTCGCCGAGCGGCATCTTCATCAGGTTGACGAACCACCGGAAGCCCCACGGGATGAATTCGCCGAAGGGCACGAGGTGATGCTTGTCGTAGTGATAGATGTCGCGCGAATTCGGCGTCACGCCGTACAGGCTGTTCGTGTAGTCGACGTAGTGGCCGTCCTCGGTCACCGACGCGCCGACCGCGCCGAACAGCACGGCCGAACCGGTCGTGTCGCTGAACTTGCGGATCGCGACGGCGAACGGCTCGGGCAGCTCCTGGATCATCACCGCGATCGCGGTCTCGGGCGTGACGATCAGGTCGGCCGGCTTCTCGACGATCATCTGCTGGTACATCTTGATCGCCGCGTCGATGCCTTCCTGCTCGAACTTGATGTCCTGCTTCACGTTGCCCTGCAGCAGCCGCACGGTGAGCGGGGCGTTGGCAGGCACGGTCCACGTGACCTGCGACAGCCCGACGCCGGCCGCGACCAGCGCGACGGCGATGGCGGCCGGCGCGGCGATGCGCACGCGGGCGTTGCCGCTCGGTGCGGCGGCGCCGCCGTCACGCCCCGGCGACGGGCGCGCGGCGGCGAGCGCCTGCACGACCAGCGCGGCGAACAGCGCGAGCACCCACGCGATCCCGTACACGCCGACGACCGGCGCAAAGCCCGCGAACGGGCCGTCGACCTGCGGGTAGCCGCTGCCGAGCCACGGAAAGCCGGTGAACACGGTGCCGCGCAGCCATTCGCCGAGCGCCCACGCGCTCGCGAATGCAAACGCGCCGTGCCAGGTCGGCGAGAACGGCCGCGGGTCGGGCTCGCGGCGGTGCCACGCATGGCCCGCGCAGAACGACCACAGCCCGGCCGAGAACGCCGGGTACAGCGACAGGTACAGCGAGAACAGCACGAGCGCGCCGCCCGCGAGCGGCGCGGCCATCTCGCCGTACACGTGCATGCTGATGTAGAGCCACCAGACGCCGGTGATGAAGTTGCCTAAGCCGAACGCGCCGCCGGTGAGCGCGGCGCCGCGCCAGCTCGACGTGCGCGTCAGCTGTGCGAAAAACCAGACGAATACGACGAGTTGCAGCCAACCGCCATGCGGCGTGGGCGCGAAGCTGAGCGTATTGGCCGCGCCGGCGAGCAGCGCGGCCGGATAGTGCCAGCGCGGCAGCGCGCGGCCGGGCGCCGGCGCGAGAAGGCCGCCAGCCGGGCGGGACGGGATCGGATCGTCCATGTGAAGCGGAAGAGGGCGAGCGGTTGAAGGAGGCGCGGCTGGCGCGGAGCGGTCAGTCTTCGTGCGAGGTTTCGGCGCGACGGCTGGCGAGCGGGTTGCGGCGCACCAGCAGCACATGAACCTGGCGCGCATCGCCGCGCTGGATTTCGAACACGAGGTTGCCGAGCTGCAGCTTCTCGCCGCGGTGCGGCACGCGTCCGAAATGATGGGTGATCAGCCCGCCGATCGTGTCGACTTCGTCGTCGGGGAAATCGGTGCCAAACACCTCGTTGAACTGCTCGATCTCGGTGAGCGCGCGCACGCGGTAGCGGCCGTCCGGCCCCGAGATGATGTTGCCGGCTTCCTCGTCGAAGTCGTATTCGTCCTCGATGTCGCCGACGATCTGTTCGAGCACGTCCTCGATCGTGATCAGGCCCGCGACGCCGCCGTATTCGTCGACGACGATCGCCAGGTGGTTGCGGTTCACGCGGAAGTCGTGCAGCAGCACGTTCAGGCGCTTCGATTCCGGAATGAACACGGCCGGGCGCAGCATCCCGCGCACGTCGAACTCTTCCTCGGCGTAGAAGCGCAGCAGATCCTTCGCGAGCAGCACGCCGATCACGTTGTCGCGGTTCTCCTCGAACACGGGATAGCGCGAGTGCGCCTTTTCGAGGACGAACGGGATGAAATCCTCGGGCTTGTCGGCGATGTTGATCGCGTCCATCTGCGCGCGCGGCACCATGATGTCGCGGGCGCACAGATCGGAGACCTGGAACACGCCTTCGATCATCGACAGCGAATCGGCGTCGATCAGGTTGCGTTCGTGGGCGTCCTGGAGGATTTCCAGCAGCTCGCCGCGGGATTCGGGCTCGGGCGAGATGAAGTCGGTCAGGCGCTCGAGCAGCGAGCGCTTTTCTTGCGGTTTGTCGGTTGGCTTACGACTGGGATACGAATCGTTCATGGTGGTGCGCCCGGGTCATGCCGGAGCGCGCGGTCACGGAGTAGGCAAGGATACACCAAGGGCACGACGCGACCGTGTCACCCCGGCCGCACGGCCAGGATGGGCGGCTCGCGCGGGCCCCGCTCGCGGACGGCCGCGCCGGGCGCGGCGTCGTCTTCGGGTCCATCCTATCGCAGAAAGGGTCGGCGGGGCGTGGCGGCCAAAAAACGCTGGCGGGAAGCGCGGCGCGGCCCGACGCGGGAAATCGGCCGTGACGGCGGCATTCTGCCGCAGGCGGGCGCCCGCCTCACGCGCCGCTCAGAATCGCATGCCGGCCGAGCAGCCGCCGGCGGCCGCGCCGTTGGTGGCTGCGCCGCCGCAGCCGAGTATGCCGCAGCCGGACAGTGCGACGCTCGCGGCGACGAGCAGCGCGGCGATCCTGCAACGCGACCGGCGTGACGGTTTCATCGGGTGTGTCCTCGTGCGGATGCGCGGGATGCGCTGGCTGAGCGGTGTCGCATGGTGGCGGGCCGCGCGTCGTGCGGGATCTGCGGGATCACCGGCATCGCGCCAGCAACCCTTCCAGCGCGCGGTCGGGGATGCCGCTCGCGCGCAGCGCGTCGACCGTGCGGCTCACGTAGTCGAGCGTCGTGCCGTAGCGGCCGGCCGCGCAGCCGAACACTTCCTTCACGACGGGGTCGGGCAGCTTGCCCGTATAGGTCGGTGCGTCGCGGCGCATCACGAACGCGAGCGCGTTCACGCGTTCGCCGGTCTCGAGCGAGCACGGCAGCCACGCAGGCCGGTACGAGCCCATCGGCATCTCGCGTTTCCACAATGTCTCGAGATGCGGCTGCGCGGTCGGGCCGGAGAGCCGGAATGCGATGCCCGAGCACGAGCCGCCGCGATCGAGCGCGAGCACGAGGCCCGGCCGTTCGGGGGTGCCGCGGTTCACGCGCGACCACAGGTAGAGCCCGCGGTGATAGCCGTGCACCTTGCCGCGCACGGCGGCGACGGTCGGCAGGCCGGGGTTCCAGATCAGCGAGCCATAGCCGAACAGCCAGAGATCTTGCTGGCCGTCCCAGTCGCGCATCGTATGCGCGAGCGACGCCGCGAGCTCGTCTTCCGTCAGCAGACGGCCTTCGCCGATCGACGGCGGGTAGGCGGGCGGCAGCATCGCGGCGTTACGCATCGGGCGGACGGCTTACTGGTACGGGTTCGGGAAACCCAGTTTCGCGAGGATGTCGACTTCGAGCGCTTCCATTTCGGCGGCGTCCTCGTCGCTCGTCTCGTGGTCGTAGCCCTGCGCGTGCAGCGCGCCGTGCACCAGCAGGTGCGCGTAATGGGCCGCGAGCGGCTTGCCCTGGTCGTGCGCTTCCTTCTCGACCACCGGGCAGCACAGCACGAGGTCGCCGATCACGGTGCCGTCGGGTGCCGCGTCGTACGCGAAGGTCAGCACGTTGGTCGGATAGTCCTTGTGGCGGTAGCCGGCATTCAGCGTCCGGCCTTCGTTTTCGCCGACGAAGCGCACGGTGAGCTGCGCGCTCGCGAACAGCGCCGGCTCGATCCACTCGGCGATCAGCTTGCGCTTCGGCAGCGTCTTGCGCACGTCGCTCGTGATCTCGTCGCCGTACTGCACGGACAGGTCGAGCTCCAGCGCGCGCGGCTCGTCTTCGGGGTCGTCCTCGCGCGGCGCGAATTCGGCGCCGACGTGCAGCGTCACGCTGTCGTAGTGCTCGGGCTGCAGCGCGAGCTTCGCGCGCATCGCCGGATCGTTGTGCTGCGCGACGATCGCGACGGCCGCGTCGCCCGAGCTGCCCGACAGGTCGAACATCAGGCTGCGGCCGTCCGGGAAGTCGATCCGCAGCCCTTGCGCGTTGACGGTGCGGGCTTTGCCCTTCGCGTCGAACAGCGAAAGGCGGGGGGATTCGGGCGCGGCGGACGGGGCGCGGCCGGACTTGCGGGAACGGGAGGATTTCATGACGCGTACGGCGATTGGGACGCGTTGAGGATACACCAAACGGCCGATCGCGCCCGAATTCGGACCGGCTGCGTGCGGGCGAAAAAAAAGCCCGGCGCGCCGTCTGGCGGGCCGGGCCGGGGCAGCGCGCAGGCGCCGCCGCTCAGCCGTCCTGGTGCTGCGCGTGGAATTCGTCGTACGCCTCGACGATGCGCGCGACGAGCGGATGGCGCACCACGTCCGCGCTCGTGAAGCGCGTGAGCGCGATGCCGCGCACGCCGCCGAGCACCTGCTGCGCCTCGACGAGGCCGCTCTTGTGGCCGCGCGGCAGGTCGACCTGGCTCGTGTCGCCGGTCACGACCGCCTTCGAGCCGAAGCCGATCCGCGTGAGGAACATCTTCATCTGCTCGGGCGTCGTGTTCTGCGCCTCGTCGAGGATGATGAACGCGTGGTTCAGCGTGCGGCCGCGCATGTACGCGAGCGGCGCGATCTCGATCATCTGGCGCTCGAACATCTTGGCCGTCTTGTCGAAGCCGAGCAGGTCGTACAGCGCGTCGTACAGCGGCCGCAGGTACGGGTCGACCTTCTGCGCGAGATCGCCCGGCAGGAAGCCGAGCCGCTCGCCGGCCTCGACGGCCGGGCGCGTCAGCACGATCCGCTTGACCTGGTCGCGCTCGAGCGCATCGACCGCGCACGCGACCGCGAGGTAGGTCTTGCCGGTGCCGGCCGGCCCGATGCCGAACGTCACGTCGTGCTGCAGGATCTGCTTCAGGTATTCGCGCTGGGCGGGCGTGCGGCCGCGCAGGTCGGCGCGCCGCGTATAGAGCTTCGGCCCCGGCTCTTCCTCCGGCTCGCTGGCGTCGAGCTGCGCGACGGGTTCGTCGAACGGATGATCGGGATCGCCGCGAAAGCGCACGTCGACCGTGTCCTGGCGGCCGTTGCCGGCCGTATGGCGCACTTCGACCAGCGCGAGCTGGATGTCGTCGACCGACAGCGGATCGCGCGCGCGGTTGTAGAAGTTTTCGAGCGCGGCGAGCGCGAGCTTGGCGCCGCGCCCGCGGATCGTGATCCGATGGCCGCGCCGCGCGAGCGTGACGTCGAGCGCCTGTTCGATCTGCCGCAGGTTCTCGTCGAGCGGGCCGCAGAGGTTGGCGAGGCGCGCGTTGTCATCGCGCGGGGCGGTGAATTCCAGTGCTTGGACGGTCTTCAAAGTAGCGTCGGGCTCCTGTCGGGCGTCAGTCGGTCAGTGGGTGGCCGTGCTCGCGTCGTCGCTGACGAGCACGAGCTCGCCGCGCAGCGAGTGCGGGTACGCATGGTTGATCTTCACGTCGATCATCTGGCCGATCAGGCGCGGGTGCGACGCGAGCGGCGCCGGGAAATTCACCACGCGGTTGTTCTCGGTGCGGCCCGCGAGCTCGTTCGGGTCCTTGCGCGACGGGCCCTCGACGAGGATTCGCTCGACCTTCCCCACCATCGACTGGCTGATGCGCGCGACGTTCTCCTCGATCGTCGCCTGCAGATGTTGCAGGCGTTTGAGCTTCACTTCGCGCGGCGTGTCGTCGGCGAGGTTTGCGGCCGGCGTGCCGGGGCGCGGGCTGTAGATGAACGAGAAGCTGGTGTCGTAGCCCATCTCGTGCACGAGCGCCATCATCTTGTCGAAATCGTCCTCGGTCTCGCCGGGGAAGCCGACGATCATGTCGGTCGACAGCGACAGGTCGGGGCGGATCGCGCGCAGCTTGCGGATCACCGACTTGTATTCGAGCACCGTGTAGCCGCGCTTCATCGCCATCAGGATGCGGTCGGAGCCGTGCTGGACCGGCAGGTGCAGGTGGCTCACGAGCTTCGGCACCTTCGCGTACGTGTCGATCAGGCGCTGCGTGAATTCCTTCGGGTGCGACGTCGTGTAGCGGATCCGCTCGATGCCGGGGATGTCGGCGACGTATTCGATCAGCGTCGCGAAATCGGCGATGTCGGTCGACCCGGCCGTCAGCGCGCCGCGGTAGGCGTTCACGTTCTGGCCGAGCAGCGTGACTTCGCGCACGCCCTGGTCGGCGAGGCCGGCCACTTCGGTCAGCACGTCGTCGAGCGGGCGCGACACTTCATCGCCGCGCGTGTACGGCACCACGCAGTAGCTGCAGTACTTCGAGCAGCCTTCCATGATCGACACGAACGCGCTCGGCCCCTCGACGCGCGCGGGCGGCAGATGGTCGAACTTCTCGATTTCGGGGAACGTGATGTCGACCTGCGCGCGGCCGCTCGCGCGGCGCGCGTCGATCATCTGCGGCAGGCGGTGCAGCGTTTGCGGGCCGAACACGAGGTCGACGTACGGCGCGCGCGACACGATCGACGCACCTTCCTGGCTCGCGACGCAGCCGCCGACGCCGATCAGCAGGCCCGGCTTCGCTTCCTTCAGCTCGCGCACGCGGCCGAGATCGGAGAACACCTTCTCCTGCGCCTTCTCGCGCACCGAGCACGTGTTGAACAGGATGATGTCCGCGTCTTCCGGCGTGTCGGTCTTTTCGAGGCCTTCGGCCGCATTGAGCACGTCCACCATCTTGTCCGAGTCGTACTCGTTCATCTGGCAGCCGAAGGTCTTTACGTAAACTTTCTTGGTCATGGGGATTCGCCGTTCGCAGTGGTTGACCTGGGGGCGTCGTCAAGAGTGAATCGGGACGGCCGGGTGCGGCACGCGAATCGCGCGCATCGGGCAGGAAAGGCCGTCGGGAAAGCCTTCCATTATAGCTTTTCGTGCCACGACGGGCGGCCGGCCGGTTGCGGGCGCGCGACGCCGGCTCCGGGGTTCCGACCCCCCCTAAGGAGCGGCCATCAATGGCACGCATTCAGCAGGTCGTCGAGCGCGGCTTCCTCGCGCGCGAAGCGCTCGGCGAGAAAGTCGAGCAGCACGCGCACGCGCGGCGCCATGTAGCGCTTGCTGTGATAGATCGCGTGCAGCGGCGCGTCCTGGTGGCGCCAGTCGGGCAGCAGCACGCGCAGCCGGCCCGCGCGGACGTCGTCGGCGATGTCCCACAGCGACTTCAGTGCAATGCCGTGGCCGCGCAGCGTCCATTCGCGCGTGAGGCCGCCGTCGTTGGTCTCGAACGCGGTCGACACCGGCACCGTGTGGATCTGCACTTCGTCGCCGCGCGTGAAATGCCAGGTGTTCATCGGACCGGATGCGATCGTGATCACGTTGCACGGAAAGCGGGCCAGATCGTGCGGATCGGCCGGCAGGCCATGGCGTTCGACGAACGACGGCGCCGCGCACAGCACGCGCCGGTTGGTCGCGAGCCGGCGGGCGATCAGCGCGCCGTCGGGCGGCGCGGCGAAGCGGATCGCGAGGTCGATCTCGTCCTGCCACAGGTTCGACGACGAATCGGACGCCGTCAGCGAGAACGTGACGCCCGGATGCAGCGTCGTGAATTCGTGGAGCCAGTCGAGCAGCTGGTGGCGGCCGAAATCGGACGTCGACGACAGCCGCACCTTGCCGCTCACGACGTTGCGGCCTTCCTGCAGCATCGCATCCGCGTCGTCGAGCGCCTGCAGCGCCTGGCGGCAGCAGTTCAGATACAGCTTGCCTTCGTCGGTGAGCCGCAATTGCCGCGTCGAGCGCTCGAACAGCCGCGTCGCGATCTTCGCCTCGAGTTTTGCAAGCCGCGCGCTCGCGGCGGCCGGCGTGAGGTTCAGCTTGCGCCCGGCGGCGGACAGGCTGCCCAGTTCCGCCGCCTCGACGAACAGCCGGATATCCCCCAGTCGGTCCATGCGATTTTCCAGAAATTTTTGAAAATGGTTCAAATGCCACGCCAATTATCAAATATAGGCGTCTTCGGGACAATGCGCGCACATCCCGCTTTCTTGTGCGGTGCGGCACCGAACCGGCGCCGCGGCCGCCGCCTTCCGGAGAACGTCATGCCCATTCCGCTCCTGGCGCTCGCGATCAGCGCCTTCGCCATCGGCACCACCGAATTCATCATCATGGGTCTGCTGCCCGAAGTCGCGCACGACCTCGTCGTGTCGCTGCCGTCGGCCGGCCTGCTCGTCACCGGCTACGCGCTCGGCGTCGCGGTCGGCGCGCCGCTGCTCGCGGTGCTGACGAGCCGCATGCCGCACAAGGCCGCGCTGCAGTTACTGATGGGGATCTTCATCGTCGGCAACGTGCTGTGCGCGACCGCGTCCGGCTACGCGATGCTGATGGTCGCGCGCGTCGTCACGTCGTTCGCGCACGGCTCGTTCTTCGGCATCGGCGCGGTGGTCGCCGCGTCGCTCGTGCCGGCCGACAAGCGCGCGAGCGCGATCGCGCTGATGTTCACCGGGCTCACGTTGTCGAACGTGCTCGGCGTGCCGTTCGGCACGTTCGTCGGCCAGTTGCTCGGCTGGCGCGCGTCGTTCTGGATCGTCGCCGCGCTCGGCGTGCTGGCGCTCGGCGGCGTGGCCGCGCTGGTGCCGAACCGCCACGACAGCGGGCCGGTCGGCCTCGGCCACGAAGTGCGCGTGCTGAAGGAGCCGCAGGTGTGGCTCGCGCTGCTGATGACGGTGCTCGGCTTCGGCGGCGTGTTCGTCGTATTCACCTACATCGCGCCGATCCTCGAGACCGTGTCGGGCTACTCGCCGCGCGCGGTCGCGCTGATCCTCGTGTTGTTCGGCGCGGGGCTGACGATCGGCAACACGATCGGCGGCAAGCTCGCCGACCGCGCGCTGATGCCGTCGCTGATCGCGATCCTCGTTGCGCTGATGGCCGTGATGGCCGTGTTCGCGAAGACGAGCCACCTGCCGGTCGCGGCCGCCGTGACCGTATTCGTCTGGGGGATCGCCGCGTTCGCGACGGTGCCGCCGCTGCAGGCGCGCGTGGTCGAGAAGGCCGCGAGCGCGCCGCATCTGGCGTCGACGCTGAACATCGGCGCGTTCAACGTCGGCAATGCGGGCGGCGCGTGGCTTGGCGGCCTCGCGCTGGAACATGGCTTCGCGCTCGATGCGCTGCCGTGGGTCGCGGTCGCGGTGACGTTCGCGGCGCTGGTCGTCACGTGGCTCGCGATGCGGCTCGACGCGCGCGGCCCGGCGCGCGGGGCCGCGCCGGCGGCGCAGTAAGCGGTCGCCACGACGCCTTGCGCGGCGACGCCATAGCGGCAGGAAAAGGTTCGCGAGAAACGTATTCCTCCGCGATGCTGATAACGGTGTGAAGATAACTTCGTTTGCCCGTGCCAGGCCGGGTGATAGCGTCTCGATACGCGCCAATGACCGGCGCAACCCGATTCCGGTTCCGGCTTACCCCTACGCAGGGCCGCGCAGCGGCCCGGAGGCAATGCTATGTCTTCATCCCTGGCGCTCGTGCGCGACGTGTCTTCCTTCGAGTCCGGCAATGCCGCCGACGGGCGCGGCTCCGCGTCGCTCGACGTCCTCGAGCAGGTCGTCGGCGTGAATCTCGCGCGCTTGCGCGCCGAGCGGCAACTGTCGCTCGATGCGCTCGCGCGGCTGTCCGGCGTGTCGCGCGCGATGCTCGCGCAGATCGAATCGGCGCGCAGCGTGCCGTCGATCAAGGTGCTCTGCAAGATCGCGGCGGCACTGAAGGTGTCGGTCGCCGCGTTCCTGCGGCGCCATGCGGTGAACGGCTTCGAGCATCTGGCGGCCGAGCGCGCGTCGCGCGTGGTCAGCTCGAACGGCCGTTTCTCGGCACGTGCGCTGTACCCGGAAGGCGAGCCGGCCGCGGCCGAATTCCACGAGCTGCGGATCGCACCGCTGCATACGGAGCCCGGCGCGCGCCGCGCGCCCGGCACGACGGTCAACCTGGTCGTCAGCGAAGGCACGCTCGAAGTCAGCGTGCACGACCGCCGCCAGTTGCTCGCGACCGGCGACGCGATCGTGTTCGACGCCGACCAGCCGTACAGCCTGCGCAATCCGGGCGACAGCGAAGCGCGCGCGTTCCGCGTGACAGTGAGCCCCGAGGTGCCGCCGCGCTGGCTCGTGCCCGACGCGGCGCACGCCGCCGTCAACTGATCGCGCGGGCCGCGCGGCGCGACTGCGTTCCCGGATGGTCGCGGGATCGCGGGATCGCCCGCCGGCCGTTCGGGCGATCCGGTTAGACAGGGTCGTCAGTAAGGTTTTACCGGTAGTTGGCTGCGCGTCGCGCGCGGCTGTTGTATGCTTGGCCCGCCGGTGACGGGGCGTTCCCGTCCGGCAATCAGTGCGTCTTCAGGGCGGGGCGAAATTCCCCACCGGCGGTAGGCTGGCGTAAGCCGGCGAGCCCGCGAGCGCCCGCGCATCCGCGCGGGGTCAGCAGATCTGGTCGAATGCCAGAGCCGACGGTCACAGTCCGGATGAGAGAAGATGTGCAGATAGTCATGTCCGTCAGGGCCGCTTCGCGCTGCATGCGAAGCGGGTTGTCGTTCTGTCTGTTTGCAATGCCCTGAAACGTTTTTCGCCCTAATCGTATTTGCGAGGAGCGTTTCACATGTCCTTGATGTCCGTTTCGTCGGCGCCTGCCGACGCCTTTGCCGATCTCCCCCTGCTGGATGCCGAACCGGTGCCGCCGCGCATCGCCGCCGCGCTCGACGCGATGCGTGCCGGCCGCGCGGTCGTGCTGCAGGACGACCACGACCGCGAGAACGAAGCCGATCTGATCGTCGCCGCCGAGCGCATCACGCCCGAGACGATGGCGCTGCTGATCCGCGAGTGCAGCGGCATCGTCTGCCTGTGCCTGACCGACGACACGGTGCGCGCGCTCGAACTGCCGCCGATGGTGCAGACCAACGAAAGCCGCAATGGCACCGCGTTCACCGTGTCGATCGAGGCGCGCGAAGGCGTGCATACCGGGGTGTCGGCCGCCGATCGCGTGACGACGATCCGCGCGGCGATCGCCGACGGCGCGAAGCCGCACGACATCGTGCGCCCCGGCCACGTGTTTCCGTTGCGTGCGCAACCGGGCGGCGTGCTGGCGCGCCGCGGTCATACCGAAGGCACGGTCGACCTGTCGATTCTCGCGGGCCTGAAGCCGGCCGGCGTACTGTGCGAGCTGATGAATCCGGACGGCACGATGACGCGTGGCGACGATGTCGAGCG
>NZ_BCPP01000025.1:0-18373 GCF_016586125.1 Burkholderia sp. E168m23 | reverse complement strand
GCCATCCCGCGCGGATCGGCGGGAAGCGCAACCGTCGCGCCGGGTTGCAGTTCGTTCAGGTTCTTCAGCTGGCGCGAATAGAACGCCATCGGCAGCGTGACGGTCGGCGCGACTTCGGTCAGCGCGTAACGCTTGCGCGCACGGGTCGCGGCAAGCTGTTGCGCATCCTCGAAGCTGGCCGCGTCGATCCGCCCGTCCGCCAGCGCCGTGTCGATGCGCGACGCATTGTCGAATTCGACGACGTCGACGCTCAGCCCGCGCGCGGCCGCCACCCGCTTCACTTCGTCGAGGATCTGCGCATGCACGCCACGCGTGACGCCGACGCGCACGGCCGGCGCCGCGGCTTCGGCAGCCACTGCCGCGCCGTGAAGCACGACGCCGCATGCAGCCAGCAGCCACGCCGCCATGAAACGCCCGATGCGCGCCGTCATGACGCGTCCCTCAGGATCGTGCGAAATCCGATGTGCGACGCGCCGAGATCGGCTTCCTGCTGTTCGCGCGACGATGCGCGATAACGCACGCAGTAGTCTCGCGAGCACAGGAACGAACCGCCCTTGATCACCATCGGCGTATCGTGCCGGCGCGTCGGCGGTGCGACGGCCGCCGTATCGCCGTTCGTGTGCGACTGATGCGGGCCCGTGTACGCGTCCTTCGTCCATTCCCATGCGTTGCCGATCATGTCGTAAAGACGAAAGCCGTTCGCCGCATAGCAGCCGACGGGCGCCAATCCGGCGTGGCCATCCTCGGCCGAGTCGAGCACCGGAAACGCGCCCTGCCAGTAGTTCGCGGCCGGCTTGCCCTGCGCATCGCGCGGCGCCGCATCGAGCGATGCGTCGTCGCGGCCCGCCTTGCCCGCGTATTCCCATTCGGCCTCGGTCGGCAGGTCGCGGCCGAGCCAGCGCGCATACGCGAGCGCATCGCGCTGCGTGACGAGCGTCACCGGCAGGTTGCCGAGCCCTTCCACGTCGCTGCCCGGACCGTGCGGATGTCGCCACGACGCGCCCTTCACCCACGACCACCATGCGAGGTCGCGCGCGTTCAACTCGTCGCGGGTCGGCACATGAAACACCGCCGCGCCGCCCTGCTGCTCGGCCTCGGTCACGTATCCGGTGGCCTGCACGAACGCGGCGAACTGCGCGATCGTCACGTCGGTCTGGTCGATCCAGAAGCCGCCGACGCGCGTCTTGCCGTCGCCGACCGGGCGCTCGTCCGCATAGCCGCGCGTGCTGCCGAACACGAACGCGCCGCCGCGCAGGTGCACCATCCCGGCCTGCGGATCGTCACGCCACTTCGACGGCAGCCCCGAATAGCGTTCGCACTGGCGCTCCGAACCGAGTGGCGCGAGCGCGCGGCCGCGATTCAGGTCGTCGAACGCGCCGTCCGCCGGCGCCGCCGGATTCGCATAGCCCGCCGCGAACGCGGCGGCGAACAGCGTGGCGGCCAGCGCCGCGCCGATCGTCCAGAAACGCAACCGCATCGTATCGCCCCGCGATCAGTAGTAGCCGCGCGGACGCAGCGGTTCGACGCCGCCGACGTTGCCCATGTAGGTCTTCCACTGGTCGACCAGCGTGCCGATCACCGACGGGTTCTGCGCGGACACGTCGGTCGTCTCGCCGCGATCCGACGCGAGGTCGTACAGCTGCCAGTGACCGTCGAGCGGGCCGAGCGGCGGCTCGGTCCACAATGCCTTCCAGCGGCCGTCGGCGCTGCGCAGATACGCGCGGCCGTACGCTTCGTCGCCGAACGGCGTCGTGTGCACTTCGCCCGTCGCCGAACCGGTGAGCACCGGCAGCAGCGACTGGCCCGTGACCGGATACACATAGCGGTTGTTGTAGATCACCTTGCCCTTGTTCTGATCGACGCCCGTCAGCGTGTTCACCAGCGGCGGCGCCGGCTGCGACGGCGGCGTGACGCCCGCGACCGCGAGGAACGTCGCCGTGTTGTCGGTCACGTGCGTGAACGCGCGCAGCGTCGGCAACGATTGCGACTGGCCCGGCAGGTGCACGATCGTCGGCGTCGATACGCCGCCTTCGCCCGAATAGCCCTTCGTGAGCCGGAACGGCGCCGCGCTCACTTCGGCCCAGCGCAGCCCGTACTGCAGGCGCTGCGCATTCTGCTTGCCGTTGTCGGTGCCGAGCGCCGAATAGGTCGGCTCCTGCGCGTTCGCGGTGTCGGTCGCGGTCGGGTCGGCGCCGGAATCGATCGGCCAGCCTTCCGCGCCGTTGTCCGACTGGAACATGATGAACGTGTTGTCGTATTCGCCGATGTCCTTCAGGTGCTGGATCAGCAGGCCGATGTTGTAGTCGAGGTTCTCGACCATCCCCGCGTAGATCTCCATGTAGCGCGCCTGCGCCTTGCGCTCGGCCGGCGACAGGCTCGACCACAGCTTGTCGACCTTGCCGGGGCCGTAGTCGCTGTAGCCGTCGGCGGCCGAATGCACCGCGTTGATGTACTTCGCGCTGGCCGTGCCGTTGTTCGCGGTCGCGGGCGAGGCGACCGTCGTCTCGGGCAGCCCGTCGAACGGCTTGAAATCGGCCGGAATCAGGCCGAGCGCCTTCTGCCGCGCGATCCGCGCGTTGCGGATCGCATCGTAGCCGGCGTCGTACACGCCCGCGTACTTGTGCAGCCACGGATCGGGCACCTGCAGCGGCCAGTGCGGCGACGTGTAGGCCGCGTACGCGAAGAACGGCTTGCCGTCCTGCTTGTTCGCATCGATGTACGAGATCAGCTTCTGCGTATAGAAATCGGTCGAATAGAACACGGCCGGGCTGCCGCCCGTGCCGCCCGGCTGCCCGGGCTGGCCCGGCTGCACGTAGCGGCCGTCTTCCGTGTAGTTCGACGAGCCGGCCGGCTCGTGCGCGAAGTGGTTCGTCGCCGCGCCGCCGAGCAGCACGTAGCTGCGCTCGAAGCCCCACTGGTCGGGCGTCTGCCCGCTGCCCGTCGCACTGCCGACGATGCCCGAGCCGATGTGCCACTTGCCCGCGATATACGTGTGATAGCCGGCGTCCTTCAGCAGTTGCGCGAACGACAGCGCGCGATCGTTCAGGTAGCCCTCGTAGCCGGGCAGCCCGCGCCGCTCGTCGGTCGGCACGCCCATCGTGCCTTCGCCGACGAGATGGTGATCGGTGCCGGACACCAGCATCGCGCGCGTGATCGCGCAGACGGTGCCCGTGTGATGGTTCGACAGGATGCGGCCCGATGCGACGAGCGCGTCGAGGTTCGGCGTGTTGATCTCGCCGCCGAACGCATGGATGTCGGAATAGCCGAGATCGTCGGCCATGATGTACAGGATGTTCGGGCGTTTCGCGGCCTGGGTCGGGGTGGGCGTCGGCGTGACGCCGGCCTGCGACGGCGGCGCGTCGCTGTCGACGCCGCCGCACGACGCGAGCGACACCGCGCCGGCAATCGCGGCGCAGACGACACGGAAACGAAAAGCATGCAACGGCGACGCGGACTTTTTCATTATTGTTGACGCTCGATCTACGGGATCGGCGATCTTAGCGTCGCTCGTGCGGCGCCCAAAGTCGGATTCGTCACATGCTAACGGGGTGGGGGAATATGCGGCGCGTATCGTCCGCCACGCGTCGCGCAGCCGTGCATCAACTGCGCCCGCCGAGGCTGCCGCCGCCGTCCACCGATAGCACCTGCCCGGTGACGAAACCGGCTTCGTCCGACAAGAAAAACACGGTGGCGGCCGCGACGTCGTCGGCCGTGCCGAGCCGGCGCGCGGGAATCGTCGCGAGCACCTTGCGCTCGGCTTCGCTGCCGACCGGCCGCGTCTGGCGGAACAGTTCCGTCTCGATCGGGCCCGGCGCCACCGCGTTGACGGTCACGCCGTGTTCGGCGAGTTCGAGCGCCCACGTGCGCGTGCAGCCGACCAGCGCGTTCTTCGCGGCGGAATACGCGGTGCGGTCGAGGCTGCCGAAGATCGCGCGGCTGCAGATGTTGACGATGCGCCCGTAGCCGCGCGCCTTCATCGCATCGGCAAAATGCTGCGTGACCTGGATCGCGGCCCGCACGTTGAGATCGAACACGGTCTGCAACGACTGGAAATCGATCTTTCCGAGTGGTTGCGGCAGCACGATGCCCGCGTTGTTGACGATGCCGTCGACATGGTGGCGTTCGCCGATCCGCGCGAGCGTCGCGGCGGTCTGTTCGATATCGGCGAGATCGCACGCGAGCAATTCGCCGGGGAAGTCGATGCCCTGCGCGTGCCGCGCGAGACCGACGACGCGATGGCCGCGTCGGGCGAGCGTGGTGCTGATCGCGAGGCCGATGCCGCGTGATGCGCCGGTGACGAGATAAGTGCGGGATGACATGGGCGTGCCCTTGGGAAGGAATCCGGAGGAAATGGCGCAACGCGCCTTGTGGTCACCCGGCGCGCGCGTGCTCCGCCCGATTGTGCCGCAGCGACGAGAAACGCGTACGGTCGATGCCTTCTCGTCGCGTTCGATGCGTCACCCTCACACTCGCCAGTCGCTCACCCAACCCGCCCCGCCGCCACCGGCATCGCGCGCCGCGACGCGATCCGCAATGCGAGCACACCGCCCGCCAGCAACGCGACCGCGACGAGCAGCAGCGCGAGATCGTACGAATGCGTGACGTCCTTGATCCGCCCCATCACCGGCGGCAGCGCGAGCCCCGCGATGTTCGCGACCGCGTTGATCAGCGCGATCGACGCGGCCGCCGTGAGGCCCGACACGTATTCGGTCGTCACGGCCCAGAACACCGGCGTCGCGGCCCAATTCAAGCCGACCGCGAACACCAGCAGCGCATACGCGACGGGCAGCACCGGCGTGTAGATCGCCGCGACCAGCAACGCACCGGCCAACAGCATCGGCACGCCGAGATGCAGCGCGCGTTCTCCGCCGAGATCTGAATGCCGGCCATTTAGATACATCGCGACGCATGCGAACAGGAACGGCAGCGCGGACAGGCTGCCGACCGCGAAACTCGACTGCCCCGACAGACTCTTCACGAGCAGCGGCAGGAACAACGTCAGGCCGATCGTGCCGAACGCCTGCAACAACCAGAACGCGGCGAGCGCCCACACCTTGCCGTCGCCGAACGCACGCCGCAATGCGACGCCATGCGACAGATGCTCGCGCGGCGCGCCGTCGCGCAGCGTCGCTTCGAGCCACGCGCGCTCGTCGGCCGGCAGCCAGCGCGCGTGCGCGGGCGTATCGGGCAGGCGGCGCAGCACGACGAACCCGAGCAGCAGTGCGGGCACGCCTTCGAGCAGGAACAGCCAGCGCCAGCCCTCGACGCCGAGCACGCCGTTCAGGTTCAGCAGCGCGCCGGACAGCGGCAGCCCGATCACCGACGCGAGCGTCGCGCCGATGTAGAAGAACGACATCGCACGCGCCCGGTCGCTCTGCGGATACCACGCGGACAGGTAGTAGATGATGCCCGGCGTGAAGCCGGCTTCGGCCGCGCCGAGCAGCAGGCGCATCGCGTAGAGCTGCCCCGGTGTATGCACCGCGCTCATCGCGGCCGCGACGATGCCCCACGTGATCATGATCCGCGCGATCCAGCGGCGTGCGCCGACCCGCGCGAGGAACAGGTTGCTCGGCACCTCGAACAGGATGTAGGTCACGTAGAACAACCCCGCGCCGAGCCCGTACATTTCGGCGCTGAGACCGAGGTCGGCATTCATCTGCAACGCCGCGACCGAGATGTTCGAGCGGTCGATATACGCGACGAGGTACAGCAGCATCAGGAACGGAATCAGGCGCAGGTTCAGGCGTCGCATCGTCGCGGCGTGCAACTGCGGGGCGGTGGCGGTCATCGGCATGTCTCCTGGATCGTCTCGCGTGAGGCGCGGCGTCATGCAGGCCAGTCTAGGAGCCCCGTGAAATTCGCGTCAATTACCGGGATGTGTTCTCGATATATGAGACACGAGCGGGCGCGATGCGCGGCCAACCGGGTTGTCGCGCCGTCGTCATGCGCGTACCCCGTTTGCGTCGTCGGACGCCAGCATGTGCGGAATCTCGTCGACCAGCGCATCGACGACGGCCCGCACCTTCGACGGCACGTGGCGCGCCGCCGGCCGCACCGCGAACACCTCGGCGCCCGACACGCTGTTGCTGTCCATCACGAGCGCGAGACGGCCGTCGCGCAAGTACGGCGCCATCAGCCAGCACGGCAGCCACGCCAGGCCCGCGCCGGCGGCGGCCGCATCGGCGATCGCCTGCAGGTCGTCGAACCGCAGGCGGCCGGCCGCGCGATGGTCGTGCACCGCGCCGTCCGCGCCGATGACTCGCCATGGTGTCGGCTGTCCGCCGCGCGAATACGCGATGCCGACGTGTGACGCCAGTTCGTCGAGCCCCGACGGCCGGCCGTGACGCGCGAGATACGCGGGCGATGCGCAGATGCCCATGCGCTGCACGCCGAGCTTGCGGCCGACCAGCGCGCTCGTATCGGCCAGCTCGCCGATGCGCACGGCCAGGTCGAAACCGTCGTTGACGAGGTCGGCCACGCGATCGCTGAACGACATGTCGATTTCGAGCCGCGGATGGCGCTCGACGAGACGCCGCACGACGGGCGCCACGCACTGCCGCCCGAACAGCACGGGCACGCTGACGCGCACGCGCCCGGCCGGCTCGCGACGGCCCGCGTCGAGCGCGGCTTCCGTTTCGCCGAGTTCGGCCAGCAGCCGCCGGCACTGCTCGTAATAGACGAGCCCTTCGTCGGTCAGGCCGAGCTGGCGTGTCGTGCGCTGCAGGAGCCGCGCGCCGAGACGCAGTTCGAGCCGCGCGACGATCTTCGCGACGGCCGAGCGCGTCATGCCGAGGCGCAGCGCCGCCGCTGCGAAGCTGCCCGATTCCACCACGTCGACGAATTCGGCGACACCTCTCAGCCGTTCATCCATGCCGCTCCGCTCCGGTGCGATGACAGGGTTGTTTCCATGCCGGCGACAATCGTTGGCCGAATTCTCGCCAATGCGTCTACCTGCGCAACACTATGATAGTCCGGACTATCTCGAAAAGGAGTCGACATGCATGCATGGCACCTCAAACCGGGCGACGGCATTGCCGGGCTCGGGCGTATCGACGCGACGCCGCGCGCGGTCGGGCCGACCGACATCGTCGTGAAGATCCACTCGGCCGCGCTGAACTATCGCGACCTGATGTTCGCGCGCGGCGACTATCTGGGTATCGGCAAGGAAGCGCTGATCCCGGTCGCCGACGGCGCCGGCGAAGTGGTCGAGACCGGCCGCGACGTCACGCGCTTCAGGCCGGGCGACCGCGTGATCAACACCTACTTCCCGCGCTGGATCGACGGGCCGCCGACGCCGCACAAAGTGTCGGGTTCGCCCGGCGCGCAATTCGACGGCGTGCTGGCCGAACGCTTCGTCGCCGACGAAACCGCGCTGGTCGCGATTCCCCCGCATCTCGACTACGACGAAGCGGCGACGCTGTCGTGCGCGGGCATCACCGCGTGGAACGCGCTGTTCGTCGGCGGCGGATTGAAGCCGGGCGCGACCGTCGTGCTGCTCGGCACGGGCGGCGTATCGATCATCGCGCTGCAGCTCGCGCAGGCCACGGGGTTGCGCACGATCGTCACGTCGTCGAGCGATGCGAAGCTCGAACGCGCCCGCGCACTCGGTGCGGACGCAACGATCAACTATCGGACGACGCCCGAATGGCAACATGAAGTATTGCGGCTCACCGGCGGCGCGGGCGCGGATCTCGTCGTCGAAGTCGGCGGCCGCGATACGCTGCCGCGCTCGATCGCCGCGACGAAGCTCGGCGGCATCGTGTCGATCATCGGGGGCCTCAGCAGCTTCGGCGGGCCGGTACTCGATCTGCTGCCGCTGATCGGCGGCGTCAAGCAACTGCACGGCTTCATGGTCGGCAGCCGCGCGATGCTCGACGACGTCGTCCGGCTCGTCGACGCGAAGCGGATCAAGCCGGTGGTCGATCGCGTGTTCGGCTTCGACGAAGCGCCGCAAGCGTATGCGCACCTGCAATCGGGGCAGCACTTCGGCAAGGTGGTGATTCGCGTCGCGTCGTGATGCGTGCAGGGACGACGTACCGCGGCTCGACGCGCCAGGCGCCGGCGCCGCGGCAGGCGTCTCCCGTCAGCGTCAGATCTTCGCGGTCAGCGTGATCCCGACCGTGCGCGGATCGCCGTACAGCGTCGGATACGCGCCATACGACGGCAACAGCTCGAGCTTCTTGTAGACCTTGTTCGTCAGGTTCGTCACGTAGCCGGTCACGATGTACTTCTGGTTCGGCGTCGTGTACGACACATGCGCGTTCAGCACCGTATAGCCGCCCTGCCACAGCTGCGGCATCGTCTGCCGCGTCGCGCTGAAGTACTCGCGGCTGCGGTAGTTCACGTCGCCGCCCGCCGTCAGCGTGCCGAACGACACCGGTACGCGATAGTCGAAGCCCGCGTTCAGCGTCGTATGCGGCGAACGTGCGAACGAGTTGCCCACGGCCGTCGGCACGTTGCGGAATTCCGTGTAGCGCGTGTTCAGCATCCCGAGGTTCGCGAACAGGTACAGGCTGTTGACCGGCTGCGCCTTCAGCTCCAGCTCGAAGCCGTCCGCGCGCCCCTGCCCCGCATTCGACAGCGTCGACACCGGCGGCCCGCCGAACGGGTTCGGCGCCAGCGCGAACACCTGGATGTCGCGATAGTCGTAGTGGAACACGCTCGCGTTGACGATCAGCCGCTTGTCGAACCATTCGCTCTTGATGCCGACCTCGTAATCGGTCAGGTACTCCGGCGACACGGTCGACACCGTGCTCTGCGTATAGGCGTTGCCGTTGTAGCCGCCCGAGCGGAAGCCGCGCGCATAGCGGAAATACGCGCGCACGTTGCTGCTGAGCGCATATTCGGGCGTGAGGTCCCAGGTCGGCGCGCGCCAGGTGTTGGTCTGGTTCTGCCGCGCGCTGACCGCGAGCGGCGACGACACCGACGACGGCGACCACCAGCTGTTCGGATCGCTGAACGTCACGTTGCCGGTATCCTGCAGCCCGGTCAGGTTGATGGTCTTGCGCTCGATCGTGTAACGCAGCCCGCCCGTCACGTTGAAGCGGTCGGTGAACCGGTACTTGACGCTGCCGAAGATCGCCGCGCTCTGCGTGTGCTGCGTGAGATCCGTCAGGTGGTAGTACGCGGGCGACGGCGAGCCCGGCAGCCCGCCGCCGGCGCCCTGCTCGGCCAGTTGCTCGGTAAACAGATGCGTGCCGACGATCCAGCTCAGGCGGTCGCTCTGCGGCGATTCGAGCCGGAATTCCTGCGAAAACTGCCGGCTCGACAGGCGGTCGTGCGAGCGCGCCGCATCGAACGGCGAATAGTCCTCGTCGTCCTGGTACCAGCGGTGCAGCCCTTCGAACGCGGTGATCGACGTCAGCGACACCGCCGGGTTGATGCGCCAGTGCGCGGTCAGCGACGTGCCCCACGTCGAGATGTGATCGCTCGACGGCGCATTGAGCGACACCGTATACGGATCGCTCGACCCGACGAAGCCGAACTGGTTCGTGCCGCCGCGCCCCGCGCCTTCCGCGTGCCATGCGTTGCCGCCGCCCGTGTAGTTGCGGCCATGGATGTTGAACAGGAAATCGGTGTCCGACGTCGGCACGGCGAGCACCTGGAAGCGCACCGCGTTGTCGTGGAAGCCGCCGAAGCGCCCCTGCTGCACCGTGTTCGTGTAGAAGCTGTCGGCATTCTCGTGATACACCGACACGCGCGCGGCCAGCACGTCGTTCTTGCCGATCGGCCCGCCGATCGCCGCTTCCGCGAGCCGGCTGTTGTACTGGCCGAAGCCGAGCTTGCCGTAGCCGCTCACGTCGAACGTCGGCTTCTGCGACGTGATGTTGAGCGCGCCGCCGACCGTATTCTTGCCCCACAGCGTGCCCTGCGGCCCGCGCAGCACTTCGATGTGGTCGAGGTCGAACAGCGGAAAGCCCTGCCCGAACACGCTGTTGATGTACACGTCGTCGAAGTACACGCCGATCGGGCTCAGCGACAGGTCCGACGGATCGTTGCTGCCGACGCCGCGCAGGAACCAGCGCGGCCGTTCGCGGCCCTCGGTCGATTGCCCGGTGAAGTTCGGCACGTACTTCGTCACGTCGTTGATCACGCGCAGCTCGTTGTTCTTGATCGCATCGCCGCTCAGCGCGCTGACCGCGACCGGCACGTCCTGGATGCGCTCCTTGCGCCGGCGCGCCGTCACGGTCACCGTGCCGAGGTTCGTTTCGCGTACGGCCGTACCGCGGTCCGCACGCACCGCCTTCGGTGCGGCCGCGGCCGCATCGTCCGATGCCTGTTGCGCCGGCTTCGCGTCCGGCGCCCCCGCCGTCGCCGCGCCATCTTCCGCCCATGCGGGCGACGATACGACGCCGCCCGTCAGCAGTCCCCCCAGCGCGGTGACGATTAGTTTTTTCCTGAACATCGATGAGTCATCCTGTTTGATCGGTTGAACGCAGTGCGTGCGCGACGCACGGGTTCTCTCATGCAATTCGGATGCCAGCATCGACAGGCCCGTCGCACGGGGCGCGCGGCGGGCCTGCTGCGCCCGTGTTGCTGCATGCGCATCTGTGTAAGCGGAAAATTGCTGGTCACGCAACACCGCACGATGCCGAATTCGTTAGGACAGCTTCGCAGGCAGCGCTTGCGTCGCGCCGCGACGCCCATGTGCGAGCCGCAGCGCGAGTGCGACCAGCACGACGACCGGCAGCCAGCACAGAAATACGGCCCGCAACCCGACGAGCGGCGCGAGCGCGCTGCCGACCAGCGGGCCGCAGAACGCGCCGGTCATCGACGCGAGGTTGTAGAGGCTCGATACCTGGCTCTTGTCGGCCGGATGACGGCCGAGATGCTGCATGTTGACGAGATGCAGCAGCGACGAGCCGGCGCACAGCGCGGCGAGCCCTGCACCGACGATCCACGGATCGCGCCCGAGGCCGAGCGCGAGCAGCCCGGCCATGCCGCCCGCGAGGCCGAGTGCATGACAGCGGCGCTCGGTCATGCGCTGCGCGACGTGCCCGAGCCCGAACAGCGCGATCACCGCGACCGCGCCCTGCAATGTCAGCAGTGCGACGGCACGCGTCTGCGTGAGGCCGAGCGACTGGATCGCGAGCACCACCGTATAGGTGCCGACGAGCGCGCGCGTCGCGCTGTTCACCGCTTCCACGACGAGCTGCTCGCGGATGCCGCGGCTCCACGCGAGCGCGAACAGCGCGCGCAGGCCGCCGGTTCGACGTGACGCGCCGGGAGACGGTGGCGCCGCCTCGCCGAGCAACCCGCGGCTGAACAGCGCCATCCCCGCGAAGCTCGCCGACGCCACGCAGAACGTCGCGACCGCACCGTGCGTGCCGATCAGCCCGCTCGCGAGCCACGGCCCCACCATCCCGGTGCCGATCGACATCGCCGCGCGATACCAGCCCGCGCGGGCGAGGCCGATCTGCGCGAGCCGCGCGAGAAACACGCCGTTGATCGACACGATCCGGAACGGGATGCACAGCCCGATCAGCCCCTGCGTGAGCGCGATCAGCGGCCACGCGCCCGTGAACGGCACGACGAGATTGAGCAGCATCGGCCCCATGCTGGCGGCGAAGTACACGCGGCGCGCACCGTAGCGCGCGACCAGCAGCCCGGCCGGCAACGTCATCAGCGCGATGCCGAGCGGCTCCATCGCGGCGATGATGCCGAGCCGCGCGTCGTCGACGCCGAGCGCCAGCGCATACAGCGTCGTCGCGAGCTGCGCCATGCTGATCGTCGTGCCGCTCGCGAGCGCGAGCAGCATGAAGCCGCCGGTGAAGCGCTCGCGCCGCCATGCGTCGGCGACGCGTGCCGGCGTGCTCACCGCGACAGCGTCGCGATGCCGTCGAGCGCGCGCCGGTCGATCCACGCGCGCACGTCGAAGTCGGCGGGCAGGAACCGCCAGTCGACCAGAAAGCGCTTGAAATCATCGAGCGCGGCGATCGACGCTTCGTCGAGATCCGTGCGCAGCCGCCGGTGCACGTCCACGCCGTACGCGAGCCGCAGCGAGTCGTGGCCCGACCCCGTCTCGCGGCCGAGATAGCCGAGCACTTCGTGCTCGTGCTCGCGCGCCCACCCTTCGACGTCGGTCACGCGTGCGAGAAAGCGGCTGACGATGTCGGGATGGCGTTCGAGCGTCGACGCATTGACGGTCAGCGGGCGCGGCGAGCCGTTGTTGATGCGGATCTGCGGATCGGGATGAAAGCCGATGTCGACCACCGGTTGCGCGCCGATCAGGTGCGCGGTTTCGAGCCCGAGCGAACCCTTCACGTAGATCGCGTCGACGTCGCCGCGCACCAGCGCGGCCGCCTCGGCCGCATAGAGCCGCCGGCTCGACAGGCTCGCCGGATGGCTGAACGCCGCGTCGCGGGTCGCGGGCGTCGCCACCGGCGCGCGCAGGTTCGATGCCGGTACGTCGACCCATTCGACGTCGCCGGGGCCGAGCCCGTCGAGCGACAGCGCACTCACGAAGCCGCGCAGCGCCGCCGCGCGGAAGATGTCGATCCGCTCGCCGTCGCGGCGCGGCAGGCCGATGCGGCGCCCACGCAGGTCCTTCGGCCGCGCGAGGCCGGCTTCCGGCAGCGCGACGATCGCCTGGGCCTCGTCGACCCAGGTCAGCGCGACCACGCGCGTGTCGGCGCCGGACGCACGCGCCCACAGCGCCGGAATGCTGCCGCCCTGCCGGAACGCGTTGTCGAGCGAATGGTCGACGTGCGCGTGATGCAGCGCCGCGTGCTGGCTTTCCTGCAGCGCGCGCACGGTGATGCCGTCGCCGGCGAATTCGTGATCCAGCCAGCCGAGATGCGCGGCGATGCCGAGCGGTGTCGGCACCGGACAGCGCGTGTACCAGATCGACTGAACGTTGTGTGAAGCCGTGGTGCTCATGAATGCGTTCGCAAAAAAGGAGTCGTGAAACGCGCGTCAGCCGCGCGGCGCGGTGAGCACCGACAATCGCGTGATACCGGCGTGCTCGATCGCGGCCATCAGCTTCGCGACGGTGCCGTACGGCACGTGCTCGTCGGCCTGCAGGTCGAGCGCGACGTCGGGCCGGCCGGCCTTCAGCGCGGCCAGCTCGGCCGGCACCGTGTCGAGCGCGACCGCGCGCTTGTCGAGGTACACGACGCCCTTGCCGTCGACGCTCACGGTCACGTTCGGCTTGCGGTCGGCCGGCGCGGTGGCGACGGTGTTCGGCAGATTCACGTGCACCGCGTTGTTCAGCAGCGGTGCGGTGACGATGAAGGCGACCAGCAGCACGAGCATCACGTCGACGAGCGGCGTGATGTTGATTTCGCTGAGCACGTCGTCGTTGTCGGAGGAGGACGAGAAGGCCATTATGCGAACGCCTCCTGGCGGGTGTCGTCGGAACGGCGCGCCGGCGTGGCGGCGGGCACGGCGGCCGGCACGCGGAAGCCGGCTTTCTGCGCGAGCGTGACGAAGTCGGTCGCGAACGCGTCGAGATCGGCCGACGCGGCCTTCACGCGGCGCACGAAGAAGTTGTACGCGAGCACGGCCGGCACCGCGACCGCGATGCCGATGCCGGTCGCGACCAGCGCCTCGCCGATCGGCCCGGCCACGACGTCGATGCTCGCCGACGCGCTGTGCGTGATCGCGGTCAGCGCATGGATGATGCCGAACACGGTGCCGAACAGCCCGACGAACGGCGCGGTGCTGCCGATCGACGCGAGCACCGCGAGCCCCGCTTCCTCGCGCCGGCGCGCGTTGTGGATCTGCTGGCGCAGATGGCGTTCGAGCAGGTCATGACGGCTCCAGCTGTGTTCGAGATCGTGCGCGCTGCTCTCGTCGGCGCGTCGCAGTGCGTCGAAGCCCGTCGCGGCGAGTTCGCCCACCGGGCTGTTCGCGCCGTCGAGCGTGGCCGCGTCGTGGAAGCTGTTCGCGGCCCAGAACGCGCTGACGTAACGCCGGTTGCGCGCGCTCGAGCGCAGGCTCTGGATGGCCTTCACGACGATCAGCGTCCACGTGACGACGGAGAAAACGACGAGCAGCCAGAGCGCGCCCTGGACGATGAAGGTGGTCGGGATAGCGTTCATGATGTGAGCTCCTTGAAAAATGTGGCGGGCGGCCCGGCGGGTCAGCCCAGCTTGAAATCGATCGGCACGTTCACCCAGCCGTCGACCGCTTCGTCGCCGCGCTTCGCGGGGACGAAGGTCCAGCGCTTCACGGCAGCCACCGCCGCGCTGTCGAGCAGGCGGCGGCCGCTGCTCGTGCGGACCTCGACCGAATCGGGCGTGCCACTCGCGAGCACGTGCACGCGCAGCACGACGCGCCCTTCCCAGCCCTGGTCCTGCGCGAACGCCGGATAGTCGGGCGCCGGGTTGCGCAGGTACGCCGCGTCGCCGATCGGCGCGGTTTCGCGCACGGGTACGGCGGGTGCGGGCGCGGGCGCCTGAACCGGGGCAGCGGGCGCGGCGACGGCCGGCGTCGCCGGCGCGGGTGCAGGTGCGGCTTCGCGCGTCGCCTGCGGCGTGGCAGCCGGCGCCGGACGCGGTACGGCCGCGCGCGGCTTCGGCGGGGTCGGCGCCTGCTTCAACGGCTTCGGCGACACGACCGGCGGCGGCGGGTGCGCGGCCTGCGGCAGCGGTTCGGGCGGCCGCGTCAGCTCGACCGTCATCGGCAACGGCCGCGGCGGCTGCACGGGCGGTGCGGCAGGCACGCGCGCGGCCAGCAGCGCGACGCCCGCATGCAGCGCCGCGATCGCCAGCGCAATCGCCGCCGCGCCACGCCATCCGTTCGCCGGTGCGGCCCGTGCGTCGACCTGCGCGGACGGCGGCAGCGACGGCGGACGCGCAACCGCCGCCACCGTGCGCGGCGCCGCACGTGCCGCATGCCGGCGCGCGGGCGGCACGCCGTATTCGATCGTCAGCCCTGTCATGTTCGACTCCTTGCAATGACACGCCGCGGCGCGCTACGCGACCCACGCATGGCGGTGCCGGTCGATCTGCGTGAACGGCGCCGGATCGATCCACGCGCGCGCGTCGAAATCGTGTTCGAGAAAGCCCCACTCGACGAGAAAATCCTTGAACGCGACCAGCCCGTCGATCGACGTCGGCGCGAGCCCGGTTTCCAGATGGCGATGCACGTCCGCGCCATACGCGTAGCGCACCCACTCGTCGGATGCACGCGTTTCACGGCCGATATACGCGACCGTCTCCGCCGGATGGCGCGCGGCCCAGTCGCCCGCGCCGACCACGACCGACAGGAAGCGGCTCACGAGATCGGGGCGCGCGTCGATCAGCGCGCGGTCGACGGTCAGCGTGCGCGGCGTGCCGTTGCCGATCCGCACCAGCGGATCGGGATGCGCGCCGAGATCGATGACGACCTGCGCGTCGATCAGATGCACGGTTTCCAGCCCGGCCACGCCCTTCACGAACACCGCGTCGACGTCGCCGCGCACGAGCGCCGCGATTTCGAGCCCGTATTCGTGCGGGCCGCGCGTGAACGACGCGGGCCCGGTGTGGCGCTCGCGCGTGTCGGGCAGGTCGACCCATTCGGCGTCGCCGTGGCCGAGCCCTTCCAGCTCGAGCGCGCTCAGGAACCCCTTCAGCGCGGCCGCGCGCCAGAAGTCGATGCTGATCGGATGGCGCGGCAAGCCGAGCCGCCGGCCGCGCAGGTCGCGCGCGGTGCGGATGCCGCGCTCGGGCAGCGTGACGATCGCCTGGAATTCGTTGGTCCACGACAGGCCGATCACGCGCGTATCGGCGCCGCGGGCCCGCGCCCACAGCGCGGGAATGTTGCCGCCCTGCCGGAACGAGTGCGGCAGGCTGTGATCGAAGTGCGATTCGCGCTTGTCGGCGTCGGCCGTCTCCTGCAGCGAATGGAGTGCGATGCCGTCCGGCCCGAACTCCTCGTCGAACCAGCCGCGATGCACGGCGATGCCGAGCGCGGTCGGCACCGGGCAGCGCGTGTACCAGAGTGCGTCGCAAGCCGTGGCCTGCGCAGCGAGTGTCGTCATGGTGAGTGTCCTTGTCGTTGTCATGGGTGCGTGGCGGCGGGCCGCCGCGCTCAGGCGCCGGCCACGCGCAGCGCCGCCTGCGTGCCGCGCGCGTTCAGCGCGCCGTCGACGAGCGGCAGCACTTCCTCGCCCACGCGGTACGCTTCTTCGAGATGCGGGTTGCTCGCGAGGATGAACGTCGACACGCCGATCTCGACGTACTCCGCGAGCCGCTCGGCCACCTGCTCGTGGCTGCCGACGATCACGCAGCCGGGGCCGCCACGGATCTGCGACATCCCGGCCCACAGGTTCGGGCCGACGATCAGGTCGTCGAAGTGCTGCGTGTTGCCCTGGTGCAGCGCGAACTGGCGTTTCGCGCCGACCGATTCCGACGCTGCGCCGCGCCCGCCGAAGCCGTTGCGCGTCGTGTCGCCCACCGTCGCGAACATCTGCCGCAGCTCGGCCCACGCCTGCTCCTCGGTCTCGCGCGCCAGGATGTCGATGCGCATGCCGAAGCGCAGATCGCGCTCGGCGTTCTGCCGGTCGAGCGCGCGGCGCGCCGCATCGATCACTTCCTTCTGCTTCGCGAGCGGCTCGCCCCAGCTCAGGTGCACGTCGCCGTGCTTCGCGGCGACCGCGAGCGCCGCGTCGCTCGCGCCGGCCAGATAGATCCGCGGCGGTTTCTGGCCGCTCAGCGGCGGCAGCAGGCCGCCCTCCTCGACGCGATAGAAGCGGCCGTCGAACGTGAACGGCGCGCCGGCCGCGACGCCCTTCACGACGTCGAGGAATTCGTCGGTGCGCGCATAGCGGCTGTCGTGATCGATGAAGTCGCCGTACGCACGCTGGTCCGGCCCGCCGCCGCCCGTGACGACGTTCCATTCGACGCGGCCGCGGCTGATCCGCTGCAGGCTCGCGGCCATCTGCGCCGCATAGACCGGATGCACGAAATGCGGCTGCAGCGCGATCAGCAAGCGCAGCCGGCGCGTCTCGCGCGCCAGCGCGGCCGCCACGACCCACGGTTCCTCGGTGAAGCGGAAGATCGGAATCAGCGCGCCGTGGAAGCCGGCGATATCGGCCGCGCGCGCGACCTGCGACAGATAGTCGATGTAGCCGAACGCGTCGTCGTCGACTTTCGGTGCGACGCGCGACGCGCGCTGGCGATTCCATTCGCCGCGCGTATGCAGATCGTGTGCGCGCCGGCCGTCGCCGTGCATCGGCAGGCGCCACAGAAATTCAACAGCCATCGGGATTCTCCTTGTCGGCCCGTTCGGATTGCGTGCGGCACCGGCGTGCCGCGCGTTTGCAGCGCTGTAAAGCACGCGGTGTGCCAACGGGTTCGCCGCGACATGCGCGAAGCCGCCGGCGAATGCGCGCGGCGCCTTGCGGGTCGGGCGTGCGCGACGATTCGAATCATGTGCGCCGGGTGCCGCCGGACATGTCGCGACACGCACCCGTGCCGCTGCTGCTTCCGCCGCACCGGTGCTGCGCGCGCAACAGCGCCCGACCCGACTGTTGCTCACGCAACAACGCAGGGAACTGCCGCCATGCCGCGCATCGCCCGCGCGGCCCGCGGCAGCGGCCGCACGGCGGTTGCCGTTCACTGGCCCGGAACTTGCAACGTGGAACGGCCCGCGCGGGCGACACCGCGCCTCGACCACGCTTACCCAGACAGGGGAATCTCACACATGACAGACAGGCCCGATTCGTCATCGGACAAGCAGCAGACGTTCTGGTACGCCCGATCGCCGGTGCCGACGCCGCTCGGCATCGCCGTGCACCTCGGCTGGCTCAACGGCGAGACGTCGGCCGACGGCGTCGCGATCCGCTCGCCACGCGGCGCCACGCGGCACGACGTGTCGTCGATCAGCGACCACACGCTCGCGCAGTCGTTTCGCCAGGGCGGCAGCATCCCCGCGATGTGGGCGCGCTCGAACGACGCGAACACACGCGTGATCGGGTTGTCGTGGGTCGACGAATCGCAGCTGATCCTCGCGCGCCCCGAGTCGGGCATCCGCTCCGTGAAGGCGTTGCGCGGGCGCCGGATCGCGATTCCGAGCCGCCCCGACGATCGCATCGACATCTTTCGCGCGTCGGCGCTGCGCGGCTTCGTCAATGCGCTGAGCCTCGACGGGCTGACGCTCGGCGACGTCGAACGCGTCGACGTGCGCGCCCGCACGCTGCAAGCCGTCGGCCCGGCGCGCGCGGCGAGCCTGTTCGCGTCACCGCAAGGCTTTTCGAGCCGTGCGCTGTATGCGGCCGAAGCCGGCGCGCTGCTGCGCGGCGAAGTCGATGCGATCTACGTGAAGGGCTCGACGGGCCTCGAGATCGCGCAACTGATCGGCGCGCACGTCGTGATCGACATCGGCTTTCATCCGGAGCGCTCGATCCGCAACAACAACGGCACGCCGCGCCCGCTGACCGTCAACGCGG
>NZ_BCPP01000024.1:0-18385 GCF_016586125.1 Burkholderia sp. E168m23 | reverse complement strand
CAGCCACACGAACATGCAGGCGGGGTCGGCCTTCAGTTGCCCGGCCGGCAGCAGTTCCCGCGCGAGATCGACGCGTGCGCGAATCTCCGCGAGTTGCGCGGCCATGATCCGCTCGGCGGTGCCGTCCTCGATCCATACCGTCGCGATCAACATCGACGTGGGCGCCGGCATCCATGCGGTGGTCCGCACGGCTTCCGCGCACAGCGCGACGCTGTCGCGCGGACAGCTCAGGTAGCCGAGGCGCAGCCCCGGCGCGAGGATCTTCGACGTCGCGCCGATATGGAACGTCAGCTCCGGGCACAGCCCCGCGATCGCCGGCAGCCGGTCGCGCACGAGCGGGCCGTACACGTCGTCCTCGATGATCGTCACGTGATGGCGCCGCGCGATGTCGACGAGCGCCATGCGGCGCGCGAGGCTCATCGTCGTCACGGTCGGGTTTTGCAGATTAGGCACGACGAAGATCGCCTTGACCGGCATGCGCTGGCAGATCCGTTCGATCTCGTCGGGCAGCAGGCCGTCGTCGTCGGCTGGCGCGCTGACGATCTCGAACTGGAACACCGGCGCGAGCGCCTTGAGCCCGTAATACGTGAGGCGGTCGGCGACGATCACACCGTCGGTGCCGATCAGGCTGTTGAGTACCGCATACAGCCCGTGCTGCGCGCCGCTCGTGACGACCACCTGGTCGGGCGACGGCGCGAAGCCCGGCGCGGCCAGCCACTGCGCGCCGGCTGCACGCGCCCAGTCGGGGCCCTGCGGCGGCTGGTATTCCTGCAGCGCGGCGAAGCGCGGGTCGTTCGGCAGCGTGGCGAAGGTCTGCGCGAGGCTCGCGAGAAATTCGCCGGTCGCCGGGCGGTTCACGGTCAGGTCGATCACGCCGTTGCCCGCCGCAAGCGATGCGCGGGCCGGCTCGATGCTCGGCATCGCGCCGCCGGTGACGAGCGAGCCGCGACGCTTGCTGCCGATCACGAGGCCGCGCAGCTGCAATTCCTTGTACGCACGCGACACCGTCGACACGTTGATGCCGAGTTCGGTCGCGAGCTGGCGCTGCGGCGGCAGGCGGCTGCCGGGCGGATACATGCCGTTGCGGATTTCCGCCTCGATCGAGCTCGAGACCTCGACGTAGGTCGGCCGCTTCGCCGGTGCCGGCAAGCCGCCATCGCGCTCGCCGGAAAGTTTGTCTGATGCCATCTGTCGCCCGTGACCACACAAAAAGCGTTTGTCTGCCGTTTTGGCTTGCCCCGCGATTGTATAGGACCTCCCCGCCCCGTCAATCATTCACTGAAAAGTCTGCTGAATCAGCGAGTTGAAATCGGGTAAACGCCAGCACCACACAATATTATTTTGATTGCACACAAAAATTTACTGTGTGATTCTTGATCGCAACTTTGTGTGAATCATCTCCTCCGGAGGGGAAGCGTCATGGCGAACGTCGCCATCGTGGGTGCAGGCTTCATCGGGCTCGGCGCGGCGGCATGGCTGCAACGCGACGGGCATCGCGTGACGCTGTTCGATCCGGCCGGCGTCGGCCAGGGCGCGTCGTTCGGCAATGCCGCGACGTTCGCGCCGTACGGTTGCGTGCCGGTAAACGGCCCGTCGGTGTTCCGCGACCTGCCGCATTTCCTGTTCGCCGCCGACAGCCCGCTGCGCATTCGCTGGCCATATCTGCTGCACGGCGCGCCCTGGCTCGCGCGCTTCCTGCTCGCGTCGACGCCCGCGCCCCACGCACGCAGCGCGAGTGCGCTGGCCGCGCTGCTGTCGCGCGCCGCCGACGGCTATGCGCCGCTGCTCGCGCCGTCGCGGCTCGCGGCGTTCGTGCGGCCGCGCGAATGTCTGTACCTGTACGCGCGGCAGGCGTCGTTCGACGCCGCGCAGCCGTCGCTCGCGCTGCGGCGCCGGCTCGGCGTGCCGTTCGAGACGCTCGATGCAAGCGCGATCCGCCGGCTCGAGCCCGCGCTCGCGCCGATCTTCTCGCGCGGCGTGCTGTTCGCGGGCAGTTGGCATTTCTCCGATCCGCACGGGTTTCTCGGCGAGCTGTTCGCCCAGCTCGCCGCCGCCGGCGCGACGCTCGAACGCGCGCGGGTCGAACGGATCGCCCCGGCCAGCGACAGCGTGAACGTGCACGCGGGCGGCACGGTGCGCGCGTTCGATCACGTCGTCATCGCCGCGGGCGCCCGTTCGCGCGAATTCGCGGCCGCGTGCGGCGATGCGGTGCCGCTCGATACCGAACGCGGCTATCACGTGCAGTTCGGCGCGCACGAGCCGATCGTCACGCGGCCGGTTGGGTGGGCCGAGCGCGGCTTCTACATGACGCCGCTCGACGAAGGGCTGCGCGCGGCCGGCACCGTCGACGCTCGGCGGCTTCGACGCGCCGATGAATCCGTCGCTGGTCGCATTGCTCACGCGCTCCGCGCGCGAAGCCGTGCCGTCGCTCGGCACGCCGACGCGCAGCTGGCTCGGGTTCCGGCCGACGCTGCCCGACGGCGTGCCCGTCATCGGCCGCGCACGCGACAGCGCGCACGTGATCCATGCATTCGGTCATCAGCATCTCGGCGTGACGCTCGCCGGCATCACCGGGCAGATCGTCGCCGACCTCGTCGCCCGGCGCGCCCCGCCGCTGGACCTCACGCCATACCGGGCCGCGCGATTCTGACGCGCGCCACGATTTCCACCCCAAGGAGAAGCATCATGAATCGTCGTTACTGGCTGGCTTGGCTGGCCGTCTGCTCGATCGGCACGGTCGCGGCATCCGCGCAGGCCGCGGACCCGGAAACCGTCAGGATCGGCTTCGCCGGCCCGCTGACGGGGCCGGTCGCGCGCGTCGGCAAGGATCTGCAATATGGCGCGCAGCTCGCCCTCGACGAGGAAAACGCGAAGCATCCGACCATCGGCGGCAAACCGGTGCGCTTCGTGCTCGACGTACAGGACGACCAGGCCGATCCGCGCATCGCGATCCAGGTCGCGCAGAAGCTCGTCGACGACGGCGTGGTCGGCGTGATCGGCCACTACAACTCCGGCTGCAGCATTCCGGCGTCGGCCGTCTACAAGCAGGCGAACGTCGCGATGATCACGCCCGGCTCGACCAATCCGCAACTGACGATGCAGGGCTTCAGGAACGTGTTCCGCACGATGGGGCACGACGGTGTCGGCGGCGTGGTGGCCGGCCGCTTCGCGGTCGAGCAGCTGAAGGCGAAGCGGATCGGCATCATCGACGATCGCACCGCGTTCGGCCAGGGTCTCGCCGACGCGTTCGAGAAGGGCGTGAAGGACGCGCACGGCAGCATCGTCGGCCGTGAATACACGAACGACAAGGCCGTCGATTTCCGCGGCATCCTGACGACGATGAAGAGCAACAACATCGACCTGCTGTTCTTCGGCGGGCTCGACGAACAGGGCGCGATGCTCGTCAAGCAGATGCGCTCGCTCGGCATCCGCGCGCAACTGTTCGGCGCCGGCGCATTGAAAAGCAACGCGTTCCTGAAGATCGCCGGCAACGCGGGCGAAGGCACGCAGGATCTGGAGCCCGGCCCGGCGCTCGACAAGCTGCCGTCGGCCGTCGCGTTCGCGCAGCGCTACAAGGCGCGCTTCAACCAGGATGTCGAACTGTATGCGCCGTTCGCGTACGACGCCGCGCTCGCGATGATCGCGGCGGTCCGCAAGGCCGACTCGCTCGATCGCGGCAAGATCGTCGCGAGCCTGCCCGGCGTGTCGGTCACCGGCGTGACCGGCAAGATCTCGTTCGACGAGCGCGGCGACCTGGTCAAGCCGCCGTACACGCTGTTCCGCGTCGAACAGGGGCAATGGCGCAGCATTCGCACGGTCGGCGGCGCGTCGAACTGATCGACGCCGGGCAGCAGGCGGCAGGCGACGCCTATCGCGCCGTCTGCTGCCGCTGCACCTCCTGCGCTTTCATCTGCAGATACGCGCCGCGCTCCACTTCGTGCAGTTGCTGCGGATACTGCTCGGTCGCGTCGAACCAGCGCGCGAGGCGCTGGTCGACCGGCTTGTCGAGCGTCGCGAGATACGTGTCGATCGCGAGGTAGTAGCGCATCGTGTTGCGCTCCAGCAGCCCGCGCACGCCGCCGACGTACTGCGGCTGCGCGGCCGCGCCGACGTTCGTGAACCCGACCTTGTCGCTGCCGACCGTCGCGAGGTAGGTCTTCATCGCCATCCGGCCGACCGTGCCGAAGCCATACGAATACGTGAGATGCAGGAACGTGCGCGACGCGCCGACCGGCACGGCCTCCAGCGCGATCCGGTAATCCTTCGTACCCATCGGGCCGCTGTCGGCGGTCAGGTCCACCTGGAAATAGTCGGGCGTCGCGGCCGCCACGCGATAGCGGAACTGCACGCGATAGGTGTCCGACAGCTTCTGCTCGATCTTGCGGCCGAGGTTCACGTCGAGCACCGGGCCGTTGCCGCCGCTCGACGCGTGACAGTACTTCGTGTTCAGGTGCAGGATCAGCACCGCGCACCAGTTCGCGGGGCCTTGCGCGGGATCGTTGAGCTGGCCGTTCACGACCGCGAACGGATAATCGACGACCGCATAGATGTCGCCCTTCAGCGACGACGATGCCTCCGACGATTCGAGGACCACGGGCCGGTGAAACGCGTTGTCCTTCAATTGCGCGCCGAGGCTGCGGTAGCGCTCGAGCAGCGCGGCCGCGCCGTTCGCGCCCTCTGCGCCGAACGACAGCGCGCTCCAGCCCACGCACAGGGTCGCGACGAGCGCGTGCCAGACGCGGCGCGCATGCCGCGTGCCGCGTGAAGGTCCGGATGTCTCCATGTGTTTACTCCGTGGCGCACGATGGTCGCGCGCATGTGTCACAGAATACGCCTGCCGCTGCGGGCGTGACGTCGCATGCAGCATGATCGTCATCGGCCGCGCTTCACCGGCAGCGGCAATTGCGCGGCGGTGAGCCGGATCAGCGTCGCGAGCCACTCGCGATCGTCCCAGCGATCGCCGGCGATGACGAGATGCGGCTTCGCGCCCGGATACGGCGGGGCTTCGTCGCACGCGCCGAGATACGCGCGGCCTTCGGACGTCGGCTTGACGAACAGCCGGTCGTCGCAGACGAGCGCGACCATCCTGCCGTCGCAATAGATACCGTATTCGCCGAACATCTTGCGCGCCGATACCGTACCGGCCGCCGCGATCTGCTCGACGATGAAGTCGACCGTGCGCTGGCTCGATGCCATGCGAATCTCCGGGATCGAAACATCGTCTGACCCGCGTCGACGCCGCGCCGTTCAACTCATTTGTCGATACCGAACGCGCTCGACATCTGCCGCGCCCGCTTCACGTCGTCGCCATGCAGATAGATCGACGTCGTCGAGATCGACGCATGCCGCAGATTGTCGCGCACCGTCGTCAGCTCCGCGCCGCGCGCCAGCGCGTGGGTCGCATGCGTATGCCGCATCCAGTGCGGGCTCGCCTGGCGCAGCTTGTGCGCGAGCGCCGGATGGTCGGCTTCGACGGCGTCGGCCGTCTGCGCGAAGAAACGCTGCATCACCTTCCACAGCCGCACGCTCGTGGTCGCGGCCGCGTCGTCTTCCGCGAGGCGCGGAATCAGCGGCGTATCGGGCCGCCAGCGCGCCGGCGTGACCGGCAACCGGCGCGCGACCAGATAGCGATCGAGCGCCGTGCGCGCCAGCGGCGGCAGCGCGACGCGGGCCGCCTTGCTGCCCTTGCCGATCACCTTCAGCCATGCGTCGCCGTGCGCATCCGTCTCGATGTCGCCGAGCGTCGCGCCGACCAGTTCGCTCGCGCGCAACCCGGTCGCATAGCCGAAATCGAGAATGAAGCGCAGCCGTTGCGCGGCGGCCGGCGTCCAGCC
This sequence comes from Burkholderia sp. E168m23, assembly GCF_016586125.1. Lineage (NCBI taxonomy): Bacteria > Pseudomonadati > Pseudomonadota > Betaproteobacteria > Burkholderiales > Burkholderiaceae > Burkholderia > Burkholderia sp. E168m23. Next base: position 12,551 of record NZ_BCPP01000024.1, on the reverse strand, counting down.
CGGCTGCGGCGCGCCGTCGGCCGTGCGCTTGCCGAACTCGAGCCCGTCGGCGATCGTGCGGACCAGCAGCCACTCGCCTTCGGTGAACGCGTGCGACGTGTCGAGCGCGGTCGCGCCGCGCGTGTCGCGCACCTTCACGCCCGCGAACGGATTCGCGAGCAGATAGCGCTGCTCGATCAGCCAGCGGAACAGCGCGCCGAGCACCGACAGCGTGTATGCCGCCGACCGCGCGGACAACGCCCCGGAGAACGGCCGCCAGTCGGGCGCACCGCGCGGCCGCACGGGCCCGACCCAGCGTTCGTGCGGCGTCGGGCGGCGGATGAACGCGCGATACGCGAGCGCATCCTCGGTGGTCAGCGACGACAGCGCGCGGCCGCGCTCGACGATCGCCCACAGGATCAGCCGCTCGGCCTCCTTGCGGTATGCGCGCCGCGTCGCGGCCGATTCGTGCAGCGACAGCCACGCGTGCACGGCCGCGTAATCGTTGTCCGCGTCGAGCGTGCTGGTCGCGCGCGGCGCGCGGAACGTGCCGGCCGAGCCGTCGACTTCGTGCGGCAGCTTCAGGTGCTCCCACGGCACGATGCTGCCGCGCGGCGTCGCGGCGATCAGCGCGCGCGCCCGTTCGGTCAGGTCCGGATGCGCGGCGAAGAATGCCTCGACGCGCCGCGCGCTGGCCATGCCGAGGCCCGCGATCGTGCGCCACCACTGGCGCCGGCGCGGAATCCGCACCGTCAGGTCGGCGAGCGTCGCGATCCCGTGCGCACGCAATGCCACGACCGCGCGTGCCGGCAGCCACAGGCCGACGTCGTCGCTGATCTGCGGGACCGGCGCGCGCGCATGGCGCAGCAGGCCGATCGCGTCGGTGGCCACCTTCGCCTCCCGCAAACGCTCACCGTCCGCGTGGCCGAGCCGTTCCGCGAGATCGGGGCGGCCAACCTGCCGCGCGACGCGCACGAGGCGACGGCGAATCGCGCCGATCACGCCGCGCGCCGACCGCCCGCCGCCGAGCCGGTCGGGCAGGTAGCGTTCGACGGCCTGGCGCACGGTCATGCCCGCGTACCACGCACGCAGCGCGGCCAGTTCGTCGGCGTCGGGAAAGCCTGCGGGCGCAGGCGCGGAATCGGAGGAAGGCGGTGAAGCGAGGCGCGGTTTCATGGGCGCCAGTTTGACAGAAGCGCCGAGCGGGCGGCAACGTCCAAGCGGCCGATATCCCGATCGGGCAGGACCGCACGAAGGCGCCGGCGACGGCAAGCGACCACGCGAAATCCCGGCGGCGCAACGGCGGTCGCCGATCGTCGCGAAACCGACACCCGCCGTGCGCCGTCGCCTCGCCCGACCGCGTCACTCCTCGCCTTTCGGCCCCGGGTTCAGCATCACGACGAAGCCGGCGACGCCGACGATCAACGCGATGGCGCCGCCGCGCAGCGCCGTCGCGGCATCGAACAGCAGGCCCGTCACGACGGCCATCATCCCGGCGAGCGACACGAACACGGCGAGCGCCGCGACGACGATGCGGTACTGGCGGCGTATCATCGCGCGCGCCACGTCATACCGCGGCCGTGGCGGCCGACTCGTCGGCGTCGTCGCCGCGAATCAGCAGCACCGGGCACTTCGAGCCGCGCACGAAACGCTCGGCGACACTGCCGAGCAGCACGCGCCGGATGCCGCGCCGCCCGTGCGTGCCGACCACCGCGAGATCGATCCCGCGCTCCTTCACGTAGCGTTGCAGGCGCTCCGCGATGTCCTCGCCGATGGTCTCGGTCTCGACGAGTTCGGCTTCGCCGTTCGCGCCGGCCAGCGCGATGATCTGTTCGGCTTCGCGCAGCACCTTGCGCCCGTCGTCGCGAATTTCCTCGACGAGCGCGTGCGGATCGAGACGGCCGGCGTACGTGAACAGCACCGACTTGTCGACCACATACACGACGCTGACGTGCGTATCGCCCGCCAGCGCCACCTTCACGGCTTCGGCAAGCGCCTGTTTCGACGAAGCGCTACCGTCGACCGCCACCATGATCTTCTCGTACATGCGAACCTCGCTGGGGTGAGTTTTTGCATGGCAGCGCACTTTGTTGTGCGCGGCCATGTCTCCATCATCGGCCGGCGGCGGGTTCGGATATTGATAGCGGTCAACCCCGGCAGCGGCCGCGCGTGCGGCAAAACGGCACGACGGGCAGGGGGAAGCTTGCGTTTTCAGCACGGCCGCGAGCCGGGCCGGCAATGCGGGCGCCGATGCCCTTTCGAGCGGCCATCGCGCCGAAGGCGCTATCATCGACCATGCGACTTTCGTCCGGCCCTTTTTTGCCGGCCCCACTTTCAACTCGCTCAACCGACATGACAACGACTACCGAACGCGTGGACGGCGCCGCCCAGCATCTCGTCGCCGCCCGCCATGCCGGCTCGCCCGGCCCGCTGCTGCCCGATGCGCTGCGCCCCGACGACATCGAAACCGCGCTCGCGATTCAGCAGCGCGTCACCGACCTGCTCGGCGAACCCGTCGGCGGCTGGAAATGCGCGCTGCCGCCGCCCGATCGCGTGATCCTCGCGCCGATCTTCGCGTCGACGATCCGCGAAGCCGATGCGCCGTACCGCGTCGTCGGCGGGCCGATCGTGCGGATCGAACCGGAAATCGCGTTCGTGCTCGATCGTGATCTGCCGGCACGCGAGCAGCCGTATGACGAAGGCGACGTGCGCGCCGCGATCCGCGAAGTGCGCATCGTGCTCGAAGTCCTCGGCTGCCGCTATGCGGAGCCGGCGCGCGCGTCGAAGTTCGAGCTGCTGGCCGACGGGCAATTCAACCAGGGGCTGTGCGTCGGCCCGGTCGTGCCCGACGGATTGAACGTGCCGCTCGAGACGCTGGCGCTGTCGTTCGAAGGCGCGCTGAACCGCACGATCGACGGCCGCCATCCGGACGGCGATCCGCTCAAGCCGCTGGTGTGGCTCGTCAATTTCCTCGCATCGCGCGGCGATGCGGTGCGCGCCGGCCAGATCGTGACGACGGGCTCGTACGCGGGCGCGATCGAGGTGCCGCTCGGCGACGTGCTGACGGTGCGCTTCGGCGAACTCGGCAGCCTGTCGGTGACGTTGACGGCGTGACAGGGGCAGGTGACCGCAGCATCCTGAAACAGGCCGGTCTGAAATGACCGGCAGTTTTTGAGGAGAGGAGAATACTCTATCCACTTTATGCTGACGGCGGCGGCATGCACACGGCGTCGCCTTTCCTACTTCTCCTGCTGCTTCGCTGCCGCCGATACCTGGGAAGACGTTCGCGCCGCTGTACGGGAAGCGGCCGAGGCGCATTTCTACGGTAAAAAAGGCATAGTGCCGTCATCGTCTGCACTGAAAACGCTCGCGCGTAATTCCGAATACGAAGGCGGCGTTTGGATGCTCTTCGATATCGACCTGTCGAAGATCAGTTCGAAGGCCGTCCGCTTCAACGTCAACATGCCTGAACGGCTCCTGCAGCGGATCGACACCGCTGCAAATGCACGCAAGTTGACTCAGACCTCGTTTCTCTTTCTTGCCGAGGAACACGAGGTTCCGGCGCACGCTTAGTACTGTCACATCACCCTGTGAACTCAAAACAAACTGAGATAAAAAATGTCTCTCCACCAAAACCATCCACAACCGAAAAACGGAATTTCAATAAGCGTCGGTGCAGCAGTAACAGGCGGAATTACGCTTCTCGTTGCCGTTGCTAGCGCACTTGGCGTCACGTACACCCAGGGCGTTCAATACGGAAAAGACTCCGCTCACAGTGAATGCCGGGCTGCGATTGACGATCTCGACTCAACAAAAAAGAAACTGACGGACACGCAGGCCAGCTTAGACGTCACTATTAAGAACTTGATCAGTTGGAGAGAAGCCTACGAAGGATCTCAAAGGGCGATCGCCGACCAAGCGTCGCAGATCGCCGTCTTGAATGGGCGAGTCAAAGCATCTAATCAATGCGACTTCCTTCGCCAGCAATTCGACTACTATCAAACTCAGCTCAATTTGAACAACTGGTCCGCCGACAGCCCACGTCGAGAAGAGTTGATGACAGGTCGCCGAGAGCTCCTCGCTCGGATGGAGTCGTGTACACGCCTCTGATGACGAAAAAGCCCGCGAGACTTTCACCTTACGGGCTCTAGCTTATAACCTTAAAAATGTAATTGCGGTACGCTTACTCGATTCCCGTGCGAGAGAAAGCAAACTGAATCTTGTACGCAACTAACTGCAAATTCTGCACCGCTTGGGCCGCATATCGAATCGGCTCAGAAAACTCACTGGCTATCAGGATACCGCGAGGAGGAGTGCCATCCTGCTTCGCATACCATCCGAGATAGCGGGCGATCTGACCAACCGCTGAGTCCTTTGCTTCCCCCACCTTCAGCTCAATGACAACACGGCGCGCCGAAGCATCTTCCGCGAGAATGTCAACTCGGCCAACATCAATCGAAACCTGACGGTCAATGTAACGGAGCCCCGGCTCCAGCGCGCCTAGATTCTGAATGAGGTGCGCCTCGACATCTCGCTCGAAGCTGACCGAAGCCTCAATCAGTTCCTCGACAGCGTCCGGCTGTTCAATGCCTTGCTCAACCTCCTGCTCATCAGCGTCGTAAGCGGGCGTCCAGACGTTCGGGCCGTGTGACTCCATATTGTAGATATGGAATCGACCATCGGTGGCCTTGTACAAAAACTTTTGAGCGAAGGGATGTGACCGATACGCCTTCGTGCTATTCACTCGGCACCCGTACAAATGTGCATCCAACGTACCCGGCTTCCACCGATCGCCATACGCGTTGGCTATGTGCCCGCGAATCTCCGAAGACGTGACGCCTCCATCTGCGGAACTCACGAACTCTCGGATAGCTTGCGCCATCGTCGTCATTACCTACCCCGTATTGGTTGTGTTATGGACGTCGAGCGTCTGCTCGACGAAGTAATGTTAATAGAAACAGGTGAGCCTGAACGAAATATCCCGTCCGGAAATCCGAGTGGACTTCGTTTTCTACCGACGCATCTCCCCTCATCGGAGGGACTCACGCATTTAAGCAGCATCGGTCACCATATGCATCAGAATACTATATGATCTCCTCTCCACAAACTACGGAGATTAATATGGATAGCGGCGGACCGGCGTTTCCCGTACCAGTTACTACGCTCGATAACCAAAAGCATAGTTCTAGCTTGCAAGGAATGTCTCTGCGCGACTATTTTGCTGCAGCGGCATTGCAAGGTATGATCGCAAATGGAAGCAGCGCCCACTATGCGGGACTTGGCGAAATGGCATACGCTGCAGCAGACAATCTCTTGGCAGCAAGGGTCAACAAAGAGCAACTCTAACGTTGCGAAGCACTACCCGCGACTAAACCTCTCCCACCGTGAAGAGGCCTCACTCCGTTGCCGCGTCCGTCCGCCGCAAACGACACGCTACGGATATAGAACAGCAAGCAATCGTTACAGCCCTTGCGCTCGCATGGCGAGCCCCCCGGATGCACACAATCCCCTCCAGCACCTCGCCGATATCCGACGTCCGGTGAGCTATAGCGCTCGACAGCGGCTGCGAGCGGCTGGACGCACGGAACTGCACTCGTCGACGGCCCACGCATCACGACGCAGTAGGCCGCCGATACCTTGCGGGCCCCGCGCATCGTTTTGCTGACTGCAGAGCTCGAAGGAAAGATCGCCGGCTGAATCGAAGTCAGAAATAAAGAAAACGTCGCCTACATCGGCACGTTGGCTGTCTCGCCGTCGATGCAGAATGACGGGCTTGGCAAGACGTTGCCGAACAAAGCCGAACAGTTCGCCCGCCAGCATTGGCCGATCGGAACAGCGGTTATGGTCCTCGTGTCGGCCCGCCAGGAACTGATCGATTTCTGTCTGCGCCGCAGCTACACGCGAACGGGCGAACCGATGCGCTACCCGCTCGACGCCGGCGTGGGCACGCCGCGCGACGCCAACCTGACCATCGAGACACTGACCAAGGACCTCGGGCCCCGCTGACGCCGCGTCCGACCGCATTCCGCGCGGCCGCGGCAGCGCCCGTCATCGATCCGTTCCGCCCCCGCCGTGATACCGTTGCACATCGTCGCGCGTTCCGGCCCGAAGGCCGCACCCGCGCACCGCTTTCACGCCCAACCCGCCATGTCGCTGACACCGCTTCCCGCCCTGCTCGACACCACCCTGCGCACCGTCGCGCGCCGTTACCGGTTGCCGCCGCTCGAGCGCGCATCGTCGCTGACCGACACGACGCACCCGGCCACCGCGCTGGCGATCGTGATCGAGGAAGCGCGCAGGATGCGGGCGGACGGCCACGCGCCCGACGCGGATTTGCGGCAGCGCTTCATCGATGCGCTCGCGCGGATGATCCGCGACGCGATGGACCCGTCATCCGGCGATCCGTCGTTTCAGGCATCGGTGCTGCGCCACGATGCGCCGAACGTGCGCGAATACGCATCGTTGTCCGCGCACGCGGAGCAGGACCGGCGTGCGCTCTACTCGGCCGTCAATGCGATCGCGCATCCGGCCAAGCTCGAGCGCAGCGCACTGGCATGGCAACGCGACGGCCTCGCGCGCCTGCATGCGGCCGCGACCGCGGCGGCGTGGGCCGAGCTGCATGCGGCGCTCGCGCACCTGCTCGCGCTGCCCGAGATGGCGACCGACGCGGCGTTCGAGCAGGACATCGTCAGGCTCAAGGACAGCCCGGCGCTCGAACGCATGCTGCGGCTCGATGCGCTGGCCGCGGACGCGGACGTCCGTCGCTACCGCGCGCTGTGGGTCCGTCAGGGGCCGCTCGTCGGCAGCACGGTCGCCGTCGCGCAGGGCGCCGCGTCCCAGCAGCGCGGCGCGGCCGTCGAGGCGCTGGCGGCCCAGGCGCTCGACGCACTGGCGCGCAGGCTCGACGCGGTGGACGCGCAACGCACTTATCGCGTGGTCACGTCGATGCGCGTGCCTTCGTCGATCCCGGGCCGGCACGATCGCGCGAAAACCGAATGGGACGCGATCCTGCTCGAACGCGCGCGCGGCAGCGACCCGGCGGCCGCATGGAACGTGCGCTTCCTGGTCGAAGCGAAGGCCTCCGCGGACGCGGCGACGACCGATCTGCCGCGGCTGCTGCGCGGCCTGAACCTGCTCGCGCAGGCCGCGCCCGACGCGGTCTATGCATTCGAGACGCATCAGGGCACGGTGCACGTGCATGGGGCATCGCTGCATGCATTGACGACCGACGAAGCGGCGCTGCCACGCGAAGTACTGTATTGCTGCGACGCGTCCGCGGACACGACGCCGCGCCTGCTGGGCGCCGCAAGCCGGATGCAGTTGCTGTCCGCGCAGGCGAGCCTCGAATACGCGAGCACGCTCGCGCAACGGCCGGATGCCGATCCGGACGGCCTCGGCGTCATCTGGCACGCGCTGCTGACCCTGCCGCAGTGGCAAGCCGTGCTGCATCAGTACCCGTCGTTGCGGCAGGTCCGCGAACTGATGGTGGCCATCGACGACTTGCGCGCGGTGCTCGACGAGATGGATGACGGGGGCATCGCCAGCAGCGTGTGCGCGTGATGCGCTAGCGCGCGTTCACCGCGTGATGCTCACGCGCGGCCCGCTCAGTTGGTGAGCACCCCGAACGGCAGCGTCCATCCCGCCAGCCGGCCGCCGTCGCCCCAGCGCGCATCGGCCGCCCCGCACGGCAGCAGGATCGGCGCGGCCGCACACTCGAGCGTCTCCTTCGGCGTATGGCCGAATTCCGCCTTGAACAACCGGTGAAAATATTTCTCGTCGGGAAAGCCGTGCGCCCACGCGATTTCCGCAATGCGCTGATGCCGGCGCTGCGGATCGCCGAGCACGTGATACGCGTGACGCAAGCGCCGCCGCGTGATCTGCCGCATCACGCCGCCCTCTTCCTTGAACAACTGATAGAGCCGCGCCCGCGACACGCCGATGTCGCGGCAGATCCGCTCGGGCGTGAGGTCCGGCTCCAGCAAATGCAGGTCGATGTAGCGACGCACGCGATCGACCAGCGCATGGTCGATCGGGCCGCGTGCGTCGTTCAACGCCTGCGCGCTCGGCGACACCGCTGCGGCCAGCAGCAACAGCATCGACTGGACGATGCTCGGCACGTCCTGCATGCGCAGGTTCGGCAGGTTCCGGAACAGCGACAGCATCTGGTCGGCGACCAGCCGGCCCACGCCGCTCGTCAGCGTCTGGCCGTGCGCCTGGGCTGCGTGGGCCGGCAGCAGATAGCGGGGCACGACGAGGCTGATCACGTCGCCGGCCTCGACCTTGCAGTCGTTGATCTGCGCGACGTCGTAGACGAACAGGTCGCCGGCGCCCTTGATCAATTCAGGCCCGCCGGTATGGCTCGCCAGCCGGCCGCCGAGCAGCAGCGTGAAGCGGATCGAATCCTGCCCGTCGAGCCGGATTCGCCGCGGCGTGCGGCGGACCGTATAGGTCGGCGCGCGCGAGTGCCAGTGCCGGCCGGACAAGATCAGCGGGCCGAGCGCCGCGCCGGTTGCTTCCGCGTCGCACGGGTCGTGGCCGCCGTCGTCGTCGAGCCGGTAGTCGCACAGCATGTCCTTGACCCAGACGTGGAACCGGTCCGGCTCGGGATAGTCGGTCGTGCGGAACCTGAAAACAGGGACAAATGCGGCTTGATCCATGACAGTTTTTTATCGAACCGGCGGGTCAGGAAAGAATCGGTTCGTCAATTATCCGACCAAACTGCGTCGGCGCAAGGCCCACGCGGTGCATCGTCCCCCTAAGCGATCGACCGACGCCCGACGCCGGGCGTGGTCGTCATCGCGGCCATCACCGTTGCGGATGGCATTCCCAGTTGTTGTACGTCGGCCGATCGATCGGCGTGAGCCCCGGAATCATGAACACCGTACAGCCGAAACGCCGCCCCTTGCCGGTCGTCGCGTCGTAACTCACCTTCTGGCCGCCCAGCCCGTCCTTCTTCCCGTACTGGACGTTGGCGATCGTGATCTCGTCCGACGACGCGAGCCCGAGCGTCTTCGCGGTCGACGTCTGGACGTCGACCATGTTCATCTGCGTCGAGCCGCACGCGGCGAGCACGAGGCCGGCGACGGTGACGGCCAGTGCGGTCCGGGCGGTGCAATACAAGGTTTGCTTCATGGTTTCTCCTTCGATTTCCCCAATACGAGGCGCTTACGTGCCCGGCGTATAAAAACTGGCCTGGATCTGGCTACCGATCGTCGCGACATACGATTGCCAGAGCAGCGCCATCGCCCCCGTCGCGTTGACGGCCAGCGCGGGCCACGACGCGCTCTGCGGCGCCACCGTCGACGCGCTCCACGCGCCCTTCCGGTAGCTGGCCACGATGACGGCCGACGCACCCGGCAAACCGGTGTCCTGCCACGCAGCCGTCACGTTGCCTCCGGCATCGACCACGAGCGGCGGGTACTGAAGTGCGGCGCCGTTCAGGTGTTCCGTCAGCCGCTGCAACGGCCCCCAGTTGCCGCTGGCATCGGACACGCTCACCTGCAGCGCCGCGCCGCCTTCCGCCCACATCGCGGCGGCCACGCCGTTTTCGTTGACGGCCAGCATCGGCGTCGCGATGAACCCGGTCGGCTCGACGATCGCGGGCGCGACCGGTTGCGACGGCTGCCACCCGGTGCCGGACACGTAGCGTTGCGACATCGTGGTGGTAGTGATATGCCCGCCCGTCACGTCGAGCTGCCCCCAGAGCAGCGTGATGTTGCCCTTCGCGTCCATGCCGGCCACCGGCGAGATGATCGTCGTGAACAGGCTCGTGTTCGACACGGCCTGGTTGACGTCGGTCCAGCCGTTGGCGGCGTCGTACGTGGCCGTCCACAGCGCCGAGTGCGTATGGTTGGTCTGCCGCCACGCGAGCACGGCCCGGCCGGACGACAGCACCGAAATCATCGGCCCCACGTTGTCGGTGTCGCCGGTCACCGCGCCCGGCCCGGTCTGCACCGGCATCTGGATCAGCGCCGTCGGCGACCACTGTCCGGACTGCGTGTAGCGCGTCCATGCGATACGCGTGTCGAGCAGGCTGATCGACTGGGTCCACGCGACGAGCGCGTTGCCCTGGCCGTCGATCCCGGCCGAATAGGTCGACCCCGTCACGTCCGGCGCGACTTCGAACGCCGCGCCCCAGCCGCCGGCCGGGCTGTACGGGCGCGCCCACAGCGCATACGTGTTCGGGCCCGGCATCCATTCGGTCCAGAACGCGACGGCCTGCCCGCTCGCGTTGCCGACCACGCGCGACGGGCTCGAGCTCGTCGTGTTCATCGAATGCGAGCCGTCGCCCGTGTCGAGCCGCGTCGCGGTGCCCCAGCCCGAACCTGCGGCATAGCGCGCGCCCCACATCTCGTTGCCGTTCGCGCCGGTCGGGCCGTTGGTCATCCAGGTGGCGAGCGCATTGCCGCTCGCGTCGATAGTCACGCTGGGGGCGCCCTCCGGCCCCTTGCCGTCCACCGCGGCGGCGGTCGACCAGCCGGCCTGCGGCTGCGTGGCGCCGCCGCCAGTCGGGCTGCCGTTCGACCCGCCGCTCGTTCCGCCCCCGGGCGACGTCGAGCCGGACGGCGAACCGGGATTCGTCGGCGTCGACGACGATGACGACGCGCCGCCGTTCGGCGCGACATCGTCGCCGCCGCATGCGGTCAGCGCGAGCGCGGCCGCCATGACCATCCATGTAATGGGTTTCATCGGAATCCTCTTGTTTTCGTTGTCCGGCGCACTCTCGTCTGCCGTTGGCCGACACGACGTATCGTGTCGCCCTTAAAATTGTTAAGTAATGCTACTGAACAGGCATGTAAAACGGCATCCGTTCGCCTCCCTCTCATGATCGATTCCGTCGCGCGGATCGATGCGAACGCCGCTTTCGGCAGACCTCCCCGTCGTGCAGTGCGGCCCCCGTCAGGTCGTCTATCGTCGGACGTCCGCCGCTGCCGGCTGCATCTTAATTCAAGCGATCCGGATTCAAGGTGGCGTTGCGTCCACACTGAGTGGATTTCCGTTTCGCGAGGCCGGCCCGCGGCGCGGCTGGCGGCCCTGCGCACCGCCGGCCGTCACGCCCCGTGAGGTACGATACGCGCCGGGGCAAAACACCCCCTGAGAGAACCGGCCGTCGCGGCCCCCTACCCGGCACAAGAAAAATGCGAAGAAACCCGACGCTGAACCGAAACCTGTTCGCCGCGCTGGCGGCCAGCCTGCTCTGGACGCCCGCCGCCCACGCCAGCGGAGACGACGGCTGCTACGTGCCGAACACGCTCCGGCAGACCTCCTACTCGTGCGGCAACGTGCCGATGCTGACGCCCGCCAACGACACGCGCATCAACGCGATGCTGATGATGGTCGACAGCGCCAAGGTCGCGCAGGTGTTTCCGGACCCGAAGACCATCCCGGCGAAAGACCGGATCAACCAGATCGTCGTGCCGTTCCCGATGGATTTCTCCGGATGGATCTACATCGGCCAGAAGGAGCCCGACAAGAGCGGCGGCGCAGCGGAGGCCGATGCGTCGTCGAACCGGTATGCCGACGGCGAAGGCAGCATCTGCCGCAGCATGAGCGCGGGCGCGGACGCGTTCAACGCCGCACTGGGGGGCGCCGGCGGCCTGCCCGCCGACGAAGCCGCACGCCTGCGCGCGGCGCGCGCCGACATCGCGCAGAAGACCTGTGCCGCGGGCGGCGCGAGCGCCGCGTGGACGAAGCCGCCGGTCAAGTCGCCGCTCGGCCAGCAGTTCGCCGCGTACCTCGACGGCACGAACGCGTTCTACCGCGCCGACTTCCTCACCGCGACCCGGGCCTTCGCGAACGCATCGCACAGCGCGGACCCGTGGCTGAAGGAAACCGGCCTCTACATGGCCGGCCGCGCGCAGTTGAACGCCGCGCAGGCCAACGTATTCGACAACGACAGCCCGACGCCGACGCGCGCACGCGTGATGAAGGTATCGCTCGACGCGGCGAACACGGTGTTCCGGACCTACCTGAAGGTGTATCCGAAGGGACGCTATGCGGTGTCCGCGAGCGGGCTGCTGCGACGGGTCGCGTGGCTCGGCGGGAACGTCACGCAGCAGGCCGACCTGTACGGCCGTGCGCTCGCGCGCTGGTCGCCGGCCACGTCGAACGTGCCGCTGATGCAACTGGCAAACGAACTCGACAGCAAGCTGCTGTTCGGCTCCGAATTCGACGCAAGCCAGATCCAGTCGCCGACCGTGCTCGCCACCGTCGACCTGCTGCGCATGCGCGCGTCGGACAGCAGCGATGCGAGCCGCAAGCCGATGACGCTCGACGAGCTGCAGGCGCAGAAGCCGCGCTTCGCGAACGCGCCCGCGCTGTACGACTACCTGCTCGCGACCTGGTACGTGCAGATCGGGCACAAGCCGGACGCCGCCCTCGACCTGCTGCCGCAAACGCCCGCCGCGCCGCTCGACTACTTCGGGCTGAGCCAGCAGGCGCTGCGCGGGTTCGCGCTGGAGGACAGCGGCCAGAACGACAAGGCCCGCCAGCTGTGGCGCGACCTGATCCCGCTCGCGACGTTCCGCTTCCAGCGCGAAATGCTGGAGCTCGCGCTCGCGATCAACCTGGAG
>NZ_BCPP01000023.1:0-18458 GCF_016586125.1 Burkholderia sp. E168m23 | reverse complement strand
CCTCGCCGACCGTGACGATCGACACGGGCCTGGACCTCGGAGCCCGTGCCGGCCGTGGTCGGCATCTGCACGAGCGGCAGCCGCGCGCTCGCGACCTTGTCGACGCCGTACATGTCGGCCAGCGCCTGCTGCCCCGGCGCGAGCACCGCGATCAGCTTCGCGACGTCCATCGACGAGCCGCCGCCGAGCCCGAGCACGATCTCGGCATCGGCCGCGACGGCCCGCGCGGTGGCTTCGAGCACCACGTGCTCGGGCGGATCGGCGATCACGTCGTCGATCACGGTGACCTGCCAGCCATGCGCGGCGAGGCTCTCCAGCGCGGGCGCGAGCACGCCGCTGCGATGCAGGAACGCATCGGTGACGACGCACAGCCGCACGAGCGCCGGAAAGCGTTCGCGCAACAGCGCGCCGAGCCGGCGCGCGGCGCCGAATTCGACGATCTGGGTCGGAACGGTACGGAATTGAAACGGGTTCATCGGGTGCCTCCCGGTGGCGTCGCCGTGCCGGTGTCCGGCTGCACCATGTAGCGGGACACGTCGCGGCGATCGAGCAACGGCATGATCGCCCCGATTCCGATCCGCTGGAAATGCGGCGTTTCCCGATGCGCGTCGAGGCCGTCGGCGTCGCGATAGCGTTCGAGAATCACGATGTGGTCGGGGTGCTCCGGCGACCGGAAATACGCGTAGTCGAGATTCTTCGGCTCGGCCCGCGTGGCCGGCGCGAGTTCCGCGAGCAGTTCGATCACGCGGTCGCCGTTGCCGGGCTTCGCGAAGTAATGCGCGATGACCTGCAGGTAGGGTTCGTTCATGCTGCGCTCCAGGTTCGACACAAGCCCGTCATGACGGGAGCGCACCCCATCCGCGATGAACCGGATGGATTCAAACGCGATGAGGCGGCACCGTATCACTGACGCGTCGTTGCATTGTATTGAATCGGCACGGCCTTCGCAGTGCCGCGACCGGCCGCGAAAACCTCGAACCCAGTCCCTCACGGCAAGCGCGCGGCGAGCCGGAGCCCGGCCGGCCGCCGCGCGCTTGCGCCACCACGCTGCTTACCAGGGCACCGTGCGTCCCAGATAGTCGAGGTATTCGAGCCCGGGCCGCGCCCGCTTCGCCAGCAGCACGTCGACGAGGCTCGGCACGCTCTCCTCGATGGTCAGGCGTGCATCGGGTCCGCCGAGTTCGGTGCGGACCCAGCCGGGCGCCATCAGCGCCAGCGCGCGGCGCGTATCGGCCTGACGTGCCGCGAAGCTGCGCATGAACTGGTTCAGCGCGGCCTTGCTGCCGCGATACACCTCGCGCATTCCGGTCACGTTGTTCGCGACGCTGCCCTGCCCCGACGACATTGCGCCGATCAACCCGTCGTCGGGCACGAGATCCTGCAGCGTCTCGATCGCGCGCATCGGCGCCAGCGCATTCGTGATCATCACGCGCACGAATTCGTCGGTCGTCACTTCGCCGATCGTTTCATTCGGATCGTTGGTCGTGCCGGCATTCACGAACAGCATGTCGAAGCGCCGGCCCGACAGGCGCTCGCGCAGCGCGGCCAGTTGCGCGGGCTCGCAGATGTCGAGCGTGCCGATCTCGAGCCGGCCGTCGAACCGGTCGGCCAGGTCGTGCAGCTTCGTGCGTCCCGATCCTTCGCGCACCGTGCCCGTCACGTGCCAGCCCTTGTTCAGGAATGCCTCCGCCATCGCCAGCCCGAGGCCGCGCGACGCCGCGACGAGGAGGATCGCGGGGGCGTTTCGTCGATTCGATTCAGTCGATTGCATGGTTTTTCGCCTTTGCCGTGTTTCGTGATACGCCCACTATAGGCGGGCACCACGACAGGCGCCAGACGCACCGGATGCAATCCATCGTTGCACCGAACGCCATGTCAAACCGCACAGTGGCGTATCCTGTCCGCATGGAAGACATCGACCTGAACCTCGTCACCGCGCTCGACGCGCTGCTGTCGGAAGCCAGCGTGACCGGCGCCGCGCGCCGGCTGGGCCTGAGCACGTCCGCGATGAGCCGCACGCTCACGCGGCTGCGCACTGCCACCGGCGACCAGTTGCTCGTGCGCGCCGGACGCAAGCTCGTGCCGACGCCGCATGCAGCCGCGTTGCGCGACCGCGTGCATGCCGTCACGAGCGACGCCCGCGCCGTGCTCCGGCCGGCGACGGCCGACGTCGACCTCGCGACGCTCACGGCCACGTTCACGATCCGGGCAGCCGCGTCGTTCATGGAAATGCTGTCCGGCCCGGTGGTGGCCGCACTCGGCGACGTCGCGCCGCGCGTGCGTATCCGCTTCGTCCCGAAGCTCGACCGCGATCCGCAAGCGCTGCGCGACGGCACGGTCGACCTCGAAATCGGCAAGCGCGGCGACGACGCACCCGAGCTGCACACGCGCATGCTCTTTCACGACTGGCACGTCGCGGTGGCGCGCGCCGGCCATCCGCTGTTCGCGTCGGCCCGGATCACGCCCGCGCGCTATGCAGCCTGCCGCCACGTCATGGCGGTCCAGCTCGGCGATTTCGGCGGGCTGGTCGACGATTCGACCGCCAACACGGGCAACGGCCCCGCCGTGCACGTCGTCGTGCCAGGCTACCCGGACGCAATGCGTGTCGCGGCCAGCACCGACCTGATCGCGCTGGTGCCGCGCTCGAGCCTCGGCAACGCGTGCTCGCAGGGGCTCACCGAAGCCCTCGGGCTGCGCAGTTTCGAGATCCCGGCCCGCCTGCCGGCGATCCTCGTATCCGCGCTGTGGCATCCGCGCATGCACGGCGACCCCGTGCATCGCCGCCTGCGCGATACGGTCATCGCCGTGTGCCAGCGCGCGTATCCGGATGCCCGGCCGCCACGCACAGCGGCGCGCGGCAAGTAAACACGCGCCGCCGGCTGACGGCTGGTTGATGTCGCGCGGCTCAGATCAGCCGGCCGCCGCCGTCGATAGGCAGCATTTCGCCATTCGTGAATCGGTTGCCCGACAGGACCGCGATCGCCACTCGGTCGACGCGCTGATCGCCGGGCGCCGATCGGACGCCTTTTCCGCGCGCCGCCGAATCCCCCTATCGCGGCCCAGCCGGGCAGCGCCGGCGGCCCCTTCGGCTAAAATGCCGCACTTTCCACCTTGTCCGGCCCGCTCGCCATGCAACCCGCCTCCTCCGCCCCCTCCGCCTCCCATGGCGCCGACGCCGCAGAAGCGGCCCGCGACCTCGTCTACGGCCCGAACGACCGGCCGGCGCCGATGGTCGCGTTCGTCGCCGCCCTCCAGCACCTGCTGGCGATCATCGTGCCGATCGTCACGCCCGGCCTGTTGATCTGCCAGGCGCTCGGCGTGTCCAGCCGCGATACGACCCTGATCGTGTCGATGTCGCTGGTGATTTCCGGCATCGCCACCTTCGTGCAGTGCAAGCGCTTCGGCCCGCTGGGCGCCGGCCTGCTGATCGTCCAGGGCACCAGCTTCAACTTCGTCGGCCCGCTGATCGCCGGCGGCAGCCTGATGGTCAAGCAAGGCACGCCGGTCGAGACCGTGATGGCCGCGATCTTCGGCGTCGTGATCGGCGGGTCATTCGTGGAGATGGGCGTGTCGCGCATCCTGCCGTTCGTGAAGCGCCTGATCACGCCGCTCGTTACCGGCATCGTCGTGCTGCTGATCGGCCTCACGCTGATCAAGGTCGGCCTCATCAGCATGGGCGGCGGCTACGGCGCGATGGCCAAGGGCACGTTCGCGAGCGCGGAGAACCTGACACTGTCGGGCCTCGTGCTCGGCACGATCATCCTGCTGAACCGCGTGCCGGTCGTCTGGGTGCGCAGCACCGCGCTCGTCATCGCGCTCGCGATCGGCTACCTCGCGGCCGCGTTCCTCGGCCGCCTCGATTTCACCGGCATGCACCAGGCCGCGCTGTTCCAGGTGCCGACGCCGCTGCACTTCGGCATCGGCTTCTCGTGGGCGCTGTTCGTGCCGATGCTGATCATTTACCTCGTCACGTCGCTCGAAGCGATCGGCGACGTGACGGCCACCAGCAAGATCTCGAACGAGCCGGTCGAGGGGCCGGTGTGGATGCAGCGCATCAAGGGCGGCGTGCTGGTCAACGGTGCGAACTCGTTGCTGGCCGGCGTGTTCAACACGTTCCCGAGCTCGGTATTCGCGCAGAACAACGGCGTGATCCAGATTACCGGCGTCGCGAGCCGTCACGTCGGCATCTGGATCGCGGGCATGCTGGTGGTGCTCGGCCTGTTCCCGGTCGTCGCCGGCGTGCTGCAGGCCGTGCCGGAGCCCGTGCTCGGCGGTGCGGCGATGGTGATGTTCGGTGCGGTGGCCGCGTCGGGCATCAACATTCTCGCGGGCGTCCATCTCGACCGTCGCGCGCTGCTAATCATCGCGGTGTCGCTGGCGCTCGGCCTCGGCGTGTCGCAGGTGCCGGACATCCTGAACAGCCTGCCGCATGCACTGAAGAACGTGCTGGAATCGGGCGTGGCGACGGGCGGCATCTGTGCGCTCGTGATGAACTGGTTCCTGCCGGAAAAGAAGTAATCGAAGGAACCGCGCGACGGCGCGGTGCGCGGGATGGGTCGCACCGTGCGTCGCGCCGGCCGGCACCGGCCTCCGGGTGCCGGCGCGGCATGGCCGTCGCCATCGCGGGAGCGCCCCGGCCGGGCGCTGATCGTCAAACCCGGTCAGGCCGCCTTGGCCGATCGATTTGGGCTGGTTAGAATCACGGCATGCCCCTGATCCTCACGCCCGACCACGCCCCCGAAACGAGTGCCGTCCCGATCAAGGAACGCGCGACCGTCGTCTGCTATCGCGATGAGCGCGTGTTGCTCGTCACGCGTGCGGCGTCGCGCTGGGCCCTTCCCGGCGGCACGATCAAGCGTGGGGAAACCCCGCTCGAAGCCGCGCATCGCGAATTGTGCGAAGAAACCGGCATGACCGGCCAGGATCTGGTGTACTCGATGCAGTTCACCGGGCTCGCGAAGATCCACCACGTGTTCTTCGCGGAAGTCGGGCCGGACCAGACGCCGCAAGCGAGCAACGAGATCGCGAAATGCAAGTGGTTTCCGATCGACGGTGTCGACCGCCTGCGCGCAAGTATTCCGACGAAGCGAATCGTCGAACTCGTCTACGACCACGAAATCCGCAAGACGTAGCGCACGCCCGAGCCGTCCGTCGGCCCGCGTCGATCGCCGCGAATCGGCGGCGCGCGAACGCTCAGTGCGAGCGTTTTCTTCGCAGTTCGTGCGTCGAATAGACGACGAGGAAGATGCCCAGCATCGCGGCGCCCGACGCCATGAAGTCGTTTGCGCTGCCCGCGCTGCGCAACGCCGCGGGGAAAATACCCAGACTCAATCCTGCCCCAGCAAGAAGCAATCCTGCTGCCACGCCCCAGATCGGTCCGGCGGTCTTGTCGATTGTGTTTTTCATACAGCACCCGTCTACAGTCATGACCTGAACGGTATCGGCAAAAAGCGCCGCGTCTACCTTCAGTCATTCCACTATAACCGGAACAAAATCCGCAAGCTTCTGGTGCTTTTCCCGATCAAGTTCCGGCGATCGGCGTCGTAACGTGCCGCACCACCGTTTCTGCGCCGGACACGTGGGGCGAATCGTCGGCCATGACGCGATTGCCGACCACCAGGCCCAATTCGCCGCGTGCCGGGACGCCCCATTCGCGGTCGTGATACGCCTGCATCGGCGGGTCGCCGTCAGCCCACTCGCATCGCGTGACGGGTCGCTTGTCGATCGTGCGCTGCATCCAGCGTTGGCGATGGCCACTCGCATGCTCACGCAGTCGGAATCGTGCCGCCATCGATCACATACTCGGCGCCGGTAATCGACGCGGCACGCGGGGACGCCAGGAAGGCGATCAGATTCGCCACTTCGCCGGGCGTCGACGGCCGTCCCAACGGAATGCCGCCGAGCGAATCCATGATGATCTGCTTGCCGCCTTCATAGTCGGTTCCCGCCTGCTCGGCGAGCCGTTCCGCGAAAGCGACGGCCGCTTCGGTTTCGATCCACCCGGGCGCAACACGGATCACGCGAATGCCCTTGGGCGAGACTTCCTTCGACAGGCTCTTGCTATAGGTGGAAAGCCCCGCTTTCGCTGCCGCATAGGCCGTGGTCGATTCCGGCAACGGAAGCGCGCGCTGGATCGACGTGACGTGAATGACGACCCCTGCGCGTTGTGCCAGCATGCCCGGCAACAATGCGCGGTCCAGTCGAACCGCGGGCAGGAGATTCAGGTTCAGTTCGTCCTGCCAAGCATCTTCGCTCAATGCAGCGAAACCTCCGGCAGGCGATCGTGAACCGCCCACGACGTGGACGATCACGTCGACGCCGCCAAAGTTGGCCATCACGGCCTCGGCCACTGCTTCACAGCCCTCGAGGGTCGCCAGATCCGCCGCGACGAAGATGTCGGCGGGCGTATCGGCCGGTGGCGTGCGCGCGGTGGTGAGTACCTTCGCGCCGAGTTCGCGGAACAAGCCGACGACGGCCTTTCCGACACCCATCGTCCCGCCCGTCACCAGGACGCGCTTGCCCTGCAATTCCAGCGTCATGGCCATCAGTGGATCTCCAGAGACCGGATCTGGTCGCCGGCCAGATCAAACACGTGATCGAGTTGCACCGGGCTTCCCGGGAAGTTGCCGTCGACCCTGGCTCTGACCGTCACGCGATCGCCATCCCGGGAGACGGCGACAGGCTCGACCGTGAACTCGAATTGCTCGCGCGACGTGCGTTTCCACGACTCGATCGCGTCGTGCCCCCGGTGCGTCCGGCCCTCGTCGACGACGACCGCATCCGGCGTGAAGCAGTGCGCGGCCCGACGCGTATCGGCGCCGTTGCTGAATTCGAAATAGGCGTGAATCGGGTCTGGCAGTAACAGCGTCATGTTTGCGTTCTCGCTATGGGCTTTCATGACGGACATTCTCGTCATAGACTAACCATTCCACAAGAACGCACTAAAAAGTAAGTGACTGAGCCATGGGAAAGGAATACACGCCGGCGACGGCTGCGCTTGGGGTAGAACAGGTGATTCAGCTGCTTGAAGGGCGCTGGAAATTGATCATCCTGTTCCATCTCTTCGACGGAAAAGTGCAGCGATATTCGGATTTCGAACGATTGATTCCTGGCATTTCCCAGAAGATGCTGGCGCAGCAACTGAGGCAACTGGAAGCCGACGGAATCGTGTCGCGAAAGCTTTATCCGCAGGTGCCGCCAAAGGTGGAGTACCGACTCACCGATTGGGGGCAGGCGTTGTGCCCCGCACTGGACGCCATGCTGAAATGGGCCGAGCAACGCGCGCGCTTCTCGTCATCACCCGAGTCGGCAGAATGACCGAGCCTGCCGGCTGATGCGCTGCACGCTGCCCGCCCCGTTCAAATCGCCACTTCGGGCGGTGCCTGGCGAAACAGCCGCGTGATCCAGCACAGATACACGAGCCCGAGCGCGAACCACACGACGCCGAGCACGAGCGCCGTCTTCTCGAGGCTCACGAGCAGCCAGATATCGGACACCGCACCGATCGCGGGAAAGACGAGTCCGCCGAACACGCCGATCCGGCGCTCGCCGTGATTGCCCGACAAATACAGCCGAATCACGCACAGATTGACGGCGGTAAAGGCAAGGAACGCGCCGAAGTTGATGAACGACGTCGAGGTGGCGACATCCAGCTTCAGCGCGATCAACCCGACGACGCCGGCCAGCGCGATGTTGATCGCGGGCGTCTTGAAGCGCGGATGAATGAACCCGAAGATGCGCTTCGGCAGGATTTCATCGCGGCCCATCGCATAGAGCAGCCGCCCGACGCTTGCCTGCGCGGAGATGCCCGACGCGAACTGCGCGAGGATCAGGCCCGCGAGGAACACGGTGACGAACAGGTCGCCGCCGATCATCTTCGCCACTTCGAACGCGGCCGAATCCGTATCCTTGAAATCGACGCCGGGGTGCGCGAGCTGCATCGTATACGCCGCGATCACGAAGATCGCGCCGCCGATCAGCGCAATCAGCAGGATCGCGCGCGGCATGTTCTTCTTCGGATCGATCGTTTCCTCGGTCAGCGTCGAGACGGCGTCGAAACCGAGATACGAATACGCGGCGATCGCGGCGCCGGCCATCGTCGCGCCGAACGGCACGTGCGGCTTGAAGAACGGCTCCGCCATCGCGATGCCGCCCGGCCCCGCCGCGGCCGACGCATAGTGCCAGCACAGCACGACGAACATCGCGACGATCGCCAGTTGCACGACCATCAACACGATGTTGAAGCGCGCGGCCAGTTCGATGCCGACGATGTTCAACCCGCTCGTCAGCACGATGAACGCGACGATCCAGATCCAGGTCGGCACATGCGGAAATGCCGCGTTCAGATACGCCGCACCGATCAGCCAGATCACCATCGGCAGGAAGAAATAATCGAGCAGCGTTGCCCAGCCGATCATGAAGCCCAGGTGCGGGTTGAACGTCCTGCGCGTGTACGTATAGGCCGAACCCGCGGCCGGATAGAGCCGCGCGAGCTTGCCGTAGCTGAGCGCGGTGAACGCGATGGCGACCAGCGCGAGCAGATAGGCGAGCGCGGCCGTATCGTCGCTGGCCTTCGCGAGCACACCGTAGGTACCGTAGACGATCAGCGGCGCCATATAGGCGAGGCCGAACAGCAGCACGGACGGCAGGCCGAGCGTGCGCTTCAGGCGTGCCGGTTCATGGGATGACGACGCTTGCATGTGATCTCCTGGGCCCTTGTGGGGCGATGCGAATGCCTGTGTGCCGTACGGGCCGGCACGTCAATGGGACGACCGGGCATGTGCAGGGCATCGCGCCCTGCTCCATGCATTGGATGGATCGCGGATCGTGACTACTCGGCGCGGTGACGGCACGCGTCGATCGTGAGCACGCGCCCGCCGTCAGCCTGTTCGACAGGCGACAGACCGAGCGCCACGCGTGCGTCGTGCAGATAGCTGTAATGCTCGCGGCTCGCTTCGAGGCGCGTCAGATCGAGGTTCGCCGGTGCGACGGCTTCGTCCCGGCCGAGTTCGATCGTGCTGTCGCCAAACGGATCGACCAGCGTGGACAGGCCCGCGAACGTCAGGTCATCGTCGCCGGCCCCGCAGCGGTTCACCATCACCGCGAACATCTGGTTCTCCATCGCACGTGCGGCGATCGCACGGCGATGCACGGGCCCGAACGGGTCCATGTTGCCGTTGGTGACGATCAGCAGATCGGCGTCGAGCGCGCCGATCGCGCGCGCCGTCTCGGGGAATTCGATGTCGTAGCAGATCAGCAGGCCTACCGTCAGGCCGTTCCAGGCGCAGGTCGCGAAGCGGTCGCCTGGCGTGAATACGCCGACATCCGACGCCCACAGATGGGTCTTGCGATAGCGCAGGATGATGTCGCCCCGCTCGTCGACGAGTACCGTGGTGTTGTAGAACCGTCCGCCGTCGCGCTCCGCGAGGCCCACCGCAACGGCCACGCCCGTGCGACGCGCCGCGTCGCGTACCGCCAGCAGCCGGGGGCCGTCGAGCGTCTCGGCGACCTCGGCGACGTTCTCCCGCGTCGGGAAACCCGACAGCGTCGTTTCGGGGAACACGATCAGTTTCGTGCCGCCGGCCACGTCGACGCGTTCGATCGTGTCGATCACCTTGCGCGTGTTGTGTGCGACATCCCCGTCGACGAGCGACAGTTGCGCGAGTTCTACCTGCATGAAGCCTCTCCTTCCAATCGCCTTTCATTGGCATGTCGTATGCGTTGCATGCGGGATGCAACGCGCGTCGAGCGAAGCGGTGCATAGCCCGCGGCCCGTCGAATTGAGGCCGATTATCGGGTTATTATTTTTGACCTGAAATTCCCCGCCAGGGTTACCCTCACCGGAGCACACGATGGACCTCGAATGGCGAGATCTCGCCTTTCATCGGGAGATTGGCTCGGCCATCGACGCCCTCGATGGCCCGCATTTCTGGGCGCGGCTCACGCGCGTGCTGGAGCGGCATCTCGACTTCGACAACTGGGTCGCGCTGCGCTTCGCGCGCGATGCGGCGCCGCTCGTGCTCGCCGAACAGGCGATGCCGGACGGCAAGATCGACCTGATGTTCCAGGACTACCTGGCCGCGCTCTACCAGCTCGATCCGTTCTATCTCGCCGCGTTCGAAACGCAGGCGTCGGGCTTCTACACGCTCGCCGACGTCGCACCGGACAATTTCCGGATGACCGAGTACTACCAGCGGTACTTCAAGAAGAACATCGTCGGCGACGAAGTGCATTTCAACGTCGTAATCGATCGCGATCACACGCTGGGCTTCTCGCTCGGCAAGACGAGCAAGTACGACGAGCGCGAGATGGCATTGCTGACGCTTTACACACCCTGGGTGCTGTCGTTGATGCAGCAGCGCCTGCGCTTCGAGACGTTCGTCGTGAACGAAACACCGCGCGCGAGGGAACATGAAGCGCCCGATCCGCACACGCGCTTCGGCATGCTGACCGGAAAGCACGGGCGCGGCGCGTTGACGACGCGTGAAATCGAAGTGGCAATGCTGTCGTTGAGCGGCTTCTCCACGCGGGCGATCGGGGAGAAGCTGTCGATCTCGTTCGAAACCGTGCGCGCGCACAAGAAGCACATCTACGCAAAGCTCGGTGTCGGGTCGCAGTCGGAACTCTTTGCGCTGTTCTACGATCCCGCGAGAGCCGGTGAATCCGCGTGATGCGAGCGGCGGCGTCGCGGCTCGGACACCCGCCTCGAACGGCAGCATGTACAGTTCATGCAACGTCCGGTCGTCGACGTTTTCCGAGATGGTCATCCGGTTCGTTTCCTGCTCGTTCGCGACGAGATGCTTCGCCATCGCGATCATCCCGTGCGACTGAACCGCCTGAATTTCAGCGACGCCCAGCGTGCCGGTCAGATACGGGTCCTCGCCCATGTATTCGAAATTGCGGCCGCCGACGGGCAATCGGGCCAGGTTCATGCCCGGTGCTTCGAACACATGAAGCGCGAGGTTCGCGCCTTCCTTGCCGATCACGTCGCCGAATTGCGTCGCCACCGCATGGTCGAACGATGCCGCCACCGCGATCGCGGACGGCAACGCAGTGGCTTTCGCGGACGCGGCACTCGTCAACGCCGCCGCACCGCTCGACGCCGAGCCGGCGGGAACGCAATCGTTCTGGCCGATCCCGACCGGGCCATTCGTGATGCGCAGCGTCGGGATGTGGTATTTCGGCAGCCCGGGAATGTGACGTGCACCGAAGCATTGCGGGAGCTCGGCGATTACGCCGGGGCCGCCCACCAGTTGCGCCTCCTTGTCGGGCAATGCCATTGCCGCCACGAGCAAGGCGGCGCGCTGCGCAGGCTTCAACGACGTATCCACCCAGTTTCTCGATGGTCTGCTTCAGGCGGAACTCCACTTCCGGCGAGAAGCGCTTGGTCCCGTTGACATATTTCGATACGGTCGCGACAGACACCCCGGCTGCCATTGCCACGTCCCGGATCGTCGCGTTCGCGCCTTTTTTCATATGTGTGGAATGTCTTGTATGGGAACGCCGAGTCGCTCGAGCATTTCACCGAGGTTCCAACGGAAACGGCTGCGGAGTCGCACCGGTAGCCTCCACGGCCGCGCGAACGCCGCCGCGCCCGCTGCCCGCGCCTTCAGCAGCAGTCCGTACGATATGGCGATATGCGGTCGGTGAATGCCCGGACATGCGCTTGAACGCGTTACTGAATGCGCTTTCGGACGAGTAACCGAGCGACTGCGCAAGCAGGGCCACCGGGATGTCCTCGTCGCGCAAACGGCGCTCCGCAAGACGCATGCGCCACTCTCCCAGATAGGTCAGCGGCGCGACACCGGCGCTCGCCCTGAAGTGAGAAGCGAACGTGGTCCGTGACATCGCACACGCGGCGGCAAGCTCATCCAGATGCCATGAACGCGCGGGGTCGCCGTGCATCAACCGCAGTGCGGGTGCGATGCGCGGGTTGCCGAACGCGCGCAGCCATCCCGTCAAGGACGCGGACGTTTTCAAATGGGCGCGCAATATCTGAATGAAGAGCAGCTGTGAAAGCTGGGCCGATACGAGTTGCGCGCCGGGCAGATCGGCCGCACGCTCTTCCACGAGTTGCTCGAGAAGCCAGCGGACCTTCACTGCCTGCGGCGATGCGGCCGGTACGTGAATCCATGGCGGCAGAACGTCCGACAGCAAGCTGCCGGTGACCGGATCGAGCAATACGTGCCCGCCGATCTGCGCGAATTCATCGCCGTTGCCGAGTTTCACCGTCGACCTTCCGGCGCCCGAGAACAACGCCATCGCGTCGACGGGTGGCACGCAAGGATCACTTGCGAGGACGAACGAGCGTTTCGCCGTCAACAATCCGACGTCACCGCTTCCAAAGCGGATAGGCGTTTCTTCTCCGTCGATGGAGACCCAGCACGTGCCCTTCACCACCGCAAAGAACTTGATCTTGTCGGGTGCCGGAAATCGCACAGCCCAAGCGCCGCCGGCGGAGAAGCCTCCCGTCGCCAGCGATTCGGCGTTCGTGAGCCTCAGGATGTCGGAGAAGGGGTCGTCACTCATCATCGTACTGTCGCGCAAGTAAATCGCACTATAGAGCATTAACAATGCTGCAGGCCGGGCCTTAACCTTCCGGTTCTTCGTCCCGGACAATCAACGACATGAACAGCAATACCCACGATGTATCGGTTCTCGTCACGGGCGGCACCGGCTTCATTGCACAACACTGCATCCTGGCGCTGCTGAATCGAGGCTATCAGGTACGCACCACCGTTCGCTCGCTCGCACGCGAGACGCAGGTGCGCGCACAGCTCGAAAGAGGCGGCGCGGAACCCGGAGGCCGTCTGTCATTCGTCGAGGCGGATCTCCTCGCCGACGACGGCTGGCAACAGGCCACTGCCGGCTGCACCTACGTCGTACATGGCGCGTCGCCCACGCCCACCGGCACGCAGACGAGCGAAGACGACTGGGTCAAGCCCGCCGTGGCAGGCACGCTGCGTGTGCTGCGTGCGGCGCGGGACGCCGGCGTCAAGCGCGTCGTGCTGACCTCCGCTTTCGGCGCGATCTGCGCCGGGCATGGGCCAATGCGCCGCCCCTTCGACGAGACCGACTGGAGCAACCTGGCGGCCGCCGATGTCTGGCCTTATCAGAAGTCGAAGACCTTGTCGGAGCGCGCGGCCTGGGATTTCGTCGCGCGAGAAGGACGCGGCATGCAACTGTCCGCGATCAATCCGGTGACGGTTCTCGGCCCCGTGCTCGGCGACGACTATTCGCATTCCATCCGCCTGATCAGGGGCATGCTGGACGGCCAGCCCGGCAATCCGCGAATCAATTCCGGCTTCGTCGACGTGCGCGATGTCGCCGACCTGCATGTGCGAGCCATGACCCACGAAGCCGCGGACGGCGAGCGCTTCATTGCCATTGCAGGCGAAAGCATGTGGCTCGCCGAAGTCGCGCAAGTGCTCAAGGCGCGCATGGGGGACGCCGCGCGCCATGTGTCGACCCGGGTGCTGCCCGACTGGCTGGTACGCATCGGCGCGCTCAGGGATCCCGCGCTGCGCGGATCGCTGCCGCTGCTCGGCCGCAATCTGAACGCCACCAGCCAGAAGGCCATCAGCTTGCTCGGCTGGTCGCCCCGCCCGCGCGAGGACGCCATCGTCGCCACGGCCGAAAGCCTCGTGCGCCTCGGGCTACTGCGCGATGCCGGCCGGCGATAGCATGCGCGCCACCTGCCTCCGCCGAGATCTTGTTTCGGCCTGACGATACGACGGGCAATAGAATGCGCTGCCGGGGCCTGTCAGCAACCTGCGGGGCGTTTACTGAAGTCGTCGGAAGCCAGAAATGGCGGAAGGCAGCCAGAGTCGAACTGACCCGGGAGTGTCTGACACCCCCAACCGGGTTTGAAGCCCGGCCGTACCACCGGATACGAATGCCTTCCGCGGGAAAAAGAAACCGAAGAACAACGAGCGCCTACGCCTGAATACCCGCCCAACCGCTGTCAGGCCGCAGGTAGTGAAGATCGCGGTGGAAGCGAGTATACCCAACCCGATCGAAGAACTCGAGAATCTGGATCGCGCGCTTGCGACCGAGCCCCGTCGCGTCGCGGAACGTCGCGGCATCGAGCCCGCCGCCGCGCGACGGCGCGAGATGCGCGACCAGCTCCGCCAGCTCGCGCGCGATGTCCGCGTGATAGAACAGGTCGCGCACGACCTGGTGCACGTCGCCGCGCCGCGCAAGCTTGCGCAGCAGCGTGCGCACCGCATCCTCGGCCGCACCCGTGTCGCGGGCCAGGTCGCGCACCCACGGCGGATCGAAGCGCCCCGCGTGGATCAGCGGCAGCAGTTGCCGCGCCAGCGCTTCCTCGCGCGGCTCGAGGCTCACCGAATGCGACGGCAGATGCAGCCACGGCCCGCTGCGCGCGACCTCGCCGCCCGTCACCAGCGCATCGACGAGCGCGCGCCACAGCGTATCGCCGACGAGCGGCGCAGCCATCCGTCGCAGGCGTGCGGCGTCGAGCCCCTGCTCGTCGGGCATGCGTTCGTGGTACGCGCGCAGCGTGTCGACCGCCCGCGTCTGCAAGGCCCGCCAGTGCGCATGCGAAATCACCGCGCCTTCGTTCGCCGCGGCATCGCGTTGGCCGATCGCCAGCGCATCGTCCGGCAACGCCAGCGCATCGGGTGCGAATCCCGTCAGATGCGTGAGCGTCGCGCGCGCCATGCCGAGCGGCGCCTGCGCGAGCAGCGCATCGAGGCGCCCTTCGTCGAGCCACGCCGCGAGCGCATCGAGCCACGCGCGGCGCGCCGGCGTACGGCGCTTGCGGGCCGGCCCGAACGGATCGAGCACGCGGCCGCCGCCGACGGTGCGCGTCGCCTGCGGATTGCGGACGATGAAGCGGTCGCCCGGCAGCGCGAACACCGGCTCGTCGAATACCAGTTGCACGCGCATCCGCTGGCCGGCGGCGAGCGTGTCGCCGTCCAGCAGCGCGACGTGGGCCACGCGATGCAGCGTGCCGAGATGCACGTGCAGCGGCGCCCAGTGCGTCAGCGTCAGCCCGGCGTCCGCGAGCAACGTCAGCTCGACGTCCAGGCGCGGCGACGTCGCGACGAGCCGCGCATCGGCGACGGTGTCGCCTCGCTCGATGTCTGCCTTGTCGACGCCGGCCAGGTTCAGCGCGCAACGCTCGCCCGCGCGGCCGGCCTCGACCGGCCGGTTCTGCGCATGGATGCTGCGCACGCGGGCCGCGCCGCCCGTGCGCACGATCGCGAGCGTGTCGCCGGTCGCGACGCGGCCCGCGAACGCGGTACCCGTCACGACGGTGCCCTGCCCGGCGAGCGTAAACACGCGATCGACCGCGAGCCGGAACAACCCGTCGTCGCGACGCGTGCGCCACGCGATCGCCGCGTCGGCCAGGTGCTGCTTCAACGCGGCGACGCCGGAATCGTCGGCCGCCGTTGCACGCGTTTCGAAGATCGGCACGCCGGCCAGCGTCGAGTCGTGCAGCCAGACGGCGATCTCGTCGCGCACCTCGGCAACGCGCGCGGCATCGACGCGATCGCATTTCGTCAGCGCGACGGCGCCATGCGTGACGCCGAGCAGTTGCAGGATCGCGAGATGCTCGCGGGTCTGCGGCATCACGCCGTCGTCGGCGGCGATCACGAGCAGTGCGAAGTCGATGCCGCACGCGCCGGCGGCCATCGTATGAATCAGCTTCTCGTGGCCCGGCACGTCGATCAGGCCGAGCACGTCGCCGTTGCCGAGCGGCGTATACGCGTAGCCGAGTTCGATCGAAATGCCGCGCGCCTTCTCTTCCTTCAGGCGATCGGTGTCGACGCCCGTCAGCGCACGCACGAGCGTGGTCTTGCCGTGGTCGATGTGCCCCGCGGTCCCGACGATCATGCAGCGGGCCCCGCGAGCGGCACGCATTGCGCGACGAACGCCGCTTCGTCGGCTACTTCGAGGCAGCGCAGATCGAGCCGCAGCGCGTTGTCGGCCACGCGGCCGATCACCGGGCGCGGCCATTCGCGCAGCCGTTTCTCGAGCTGTGCGAGCGCGCGGCCGCTGCGCTTGCCGTCCGCCGAGCGCACCACGAGCCCGGCGCTCGGCAACTGGTCGACCGGCAGCGCGCCGCTGCCGATCTGGCTGAACATCGGTTCGACCGTCACGTCGAAACCGCTGCCGAACGCAGCCTGCAACGCAGGCCGCACCCGTTCGGCCGCTTCTGCGATCTCGCGCTGCGGGCGCGTCAGCAAGCGCAGCGTCGTGAGGCGCTCGCGCAGGAATTCGGGCGACTGATACAGGCGCAGCACCGGTTCGAGCGCCGCGAGCGTCAGCTTGCCGACGCGCAGCGCACGCTTGAGCGGATGCTTCTTGATCTTCGCGATGAGCGCGCGATCGCCGACGATCAAGCCGGCCTGCGGGCCGCCGAGCAGCTTGTCGCCGCTGAACGTGACAACGTTTGCGCCGGCGGCGACGGTTTCCTGCACGGTCGTCTCGTGCGGCAGCCCCCATTGCGACAGGTCGGCCAGCGTGCCGCTGCCGAGATCGACGGCCACCGGCACGCCGTGCTCGCGCGCGAGCGGCGCGAGTTCGGCGAGCGTCGCCTCCTTCGTGAAGCCGCTGATCGCGTAGTTGCTGCAGTGCACCTTCATCAGCAGCGCCGTGCGCGGACCGATCGCATCCGCGTAGTCGCGCAGATGCGTGCGGTTGGTCGTGCCGACCTCGCGCAGCTTCGCGCCGGCGCGGCTCATGATGTCGGGAATGCGGAATGCGCCGCCGATCTCGACCAGCTCGCCGCGCGACACGACGACTTCCCGCTTCGTCGCGAGCGCCGACAGCGTCAGCAGCACGGCCGCCGCATTGTTGTTGACGACGGTCGCGGCTTCCGCGCCCGTCAGTTCGCACAGCAGAGCGTCGATCAGGTCGTCGCGATCGCCGCGACGGCCGGTAGCGAGATCGAACTCGAGGTTGACGGGCCGCGTGAGCACGTCGACCACCGCGCGCACCGCGTCGTCGGGCAACAGCGCGCGTCCGAGATTCGTGTGCAGCACGGTGCCGGTCAGGTTGAACACGGTGCGCACGGCGCCCGCATTCTGCGCGGCCAGGGTACGCGCGACGGCGGCGGCAATGCGCGGCTCGTCGAGCGGCTCGGCCGCCGCGGGATCGCGCTGCGCGGCCGTGCGCCAGCGTTCCAGTTCGGCGCGCACGGCGTTGAGCACGCGCGTGCGGCCATAGTCGGCGACGAGCGGCTGCAGCGGCGCCGACGACAGCACGCGCTCGACCGACGGCACACGCGCCAGCACGGCATTCAGTTCATTCACACCCGGTTCGGTCACGTCGTTGTGGCTCCAGTCTCATGCTTCGCAGTCGGCCGGGGACGGCGCTCGCGCACCGCCCCGGCCCCGTGCCGTCAGTCCGCTTCCCGCGACACGTCCGGCCACAGCAGCGGGTTCGGCGAACTGCGCTGGTAGCCGGCCTCGTTCATCAGCAGGTCGAGCGTGAGACTTGCGAGATCGTCCGCCAGCGGCTCGAACTCGTAGTCCTTCTCCTGATAGCCGATCTTGCGATAGGTCTTGCACTCGTCGCACGATTCGGCCTTGACGGCTTCGCTGCCGCCTTCGATCCCGTGATACGCGATGCCCTTCGTCGAATCGCAGTGCGAGCACTTGGTGCGCACCATGTGCCACTCGGTCGTGCACAGCCCGCACTGCAGGAAACGGTAGCCCTGATACTGGCCGCCGACCCGCACGACGCTCGCGACCGGATGCGTGCCGCACACCGGGCACAGCCCCGGCTGGTCGAGATACGGGACATCGGTGGGCGTCACGCGGCTCGCGAGGTCAGTCCATACGACCTGCAGCGCGGCCATCAGGAACGGCGCGGTGGCCGGATCGACCTCGGCGAAGCGCAGCGCGAGGATCGCATCGGCCTGCGCGTCGAGCTCGGCGGGCGCCATCAGGCGCAACCGGTCGAGCAGCTTCGCGAGCTGCGGGTTGACGAGCCCGGCGCTTTCGACGCGGTCGAGCAGTTCATACAGCACGGCGCGCCAGCGCGCATCGCGTTCGCCGTCGAGCGCCGGCACGAGCGGCATCGAATGTTCCTGCGCGCGTGCGATCGCTTCCTTCGACGGCAGCGGCAGCTCCAGCGCCTGCAGCGTCGCGTGCTGCGCGTCGGCGACGGTGGCCATCAGCCGCAGGTAGCCGCTGATCGGGTTCAGGTCGGCCAGCTTGCGCAGCCGCGCGGCGCGCGCCGCGAACGCGGTCGCGCGCTCCGGCAGGCGAAAGCGCGGAATGGCCGAATGATCGAGTGCCGAGATCTCGGTCGGCTCCAGAATGCGTTGTGTCACGAAAATATCTTCCAAGGGGGCTGTTTGCGCATGGAACGCGCATGCGTTGCCACGAGAAGGGCCGCTCGCGAGGCGCGCGACGCAGCGAATACTGACGTATTCGCAAGGAGCGCAACGTGGCGAGCGGCCCTTCTCGTGGCAACCCGTGTCT
>NZ_BCPP01000022.1:0-19311 GCF_016586125.1 Burkholderia sp. E168m23 | reverse complement strand
GGTGAGCCGCGACCTGGCCCGCGTGATGCGCACCTACATGGCGCGCTGGCATGCGAGCCGCGTGGCGCTGGTCGGCTACTCGTTCGGCGCCGACGTGATGCCGTTCGCGTACAACCGGCTGCCGGCCGACCTGCGCGACAAGGTCGCGGTGATGTCGCTGCTCGGCTTCGCGCCGTCGGCCGATTTCCAGATCCGCGTGACGGGCTGGCTTGGGATGCCCGCGAGCGACAAGGCGCTGAAGGTCGCGCCGGAAATCGCGAAGGTGCCGCCGACGCTCGTGCAGTGCTTCTATGGCGCGGAAGAGACGGACACGATGTGCCCGGCGCTCGCGAACACGGGCGCCGACGTGATCAAGACGCAGGGCGATCACCACTTCGGCCGCGATTACATCGCGCTCGAGAAGAAGATCCTCGGCGGGTTCGGCAAGCCGGTGGCGGCGCGCTGAATGCCGGGGGCGCCCGCATGATGGCGGGCGCCGGCCGGTTTGCTTCCGGTTCATCGTACGGGCGGCCAGCGAGCCGCCCGTTTCATTTTCCGGGCTGCGCTGCGGCGTCTTGCGGCGGCAGGGTCGTTCCCGCGTCGCGCTGATGGAAGCCCGGAAACCGAACGAGCTGCCGCCGCGCGGCCGCGAGATCGGTGTCGTCGCCGAGCACCGCGCTCGAAAACCCCGTGCGTTGCGCGATCACGCGTCGATGACGAGCGCCGGATCGAGCGCGCGGATGCGCTGGTCGATGAAGTAGCCGCCGCCTTCCTGGTAGCGCAGGAACAGGCGGCCGCACGTACTGCAGCGGCTGACGGTGCAGCGGTTGTACGGGAAATGGCGCGGCGCGATCGGCGCGTCGTCCGATGCATAGCGCGTGCCGGCCGGATGATATTCCGCGTAGGTCGGCTCGGGTTCGCCCGGCGGCGCGAGCGTGGCCACTTCGATCAGTTGCGTGTCCGGCAGCGACAGCGGCAGCGTGGTCCAGCCGGCGAGCGAGGTCTTCGTGCACGTGCACGGCTGCGTGACGTGCGCCGCTTCGGCCGTCAATGTCAGCAGCGCATCGTGATCGAGGTAGGGCAATGGGCTCATGGGCAATCGGGAAAGGGCGGGAGGACCTGCAATGTAACCCGCACGCGGAGCGGCTGCATGACCGTGACGCACGCAGCACGGCGCGGTGCGCTCGCCCAGGACGCGATCAGCCTGCCTTGCGGACCGACGGCTGCGCGACCAGTTCGCCGAGCACGCGGATCGCGCGCTCGATGTCGCGGCTCCACGGATGGCCGAAGTTCACGCGCACGCAGCGCTCGAAGCCGTGCGCGGCCGAAAACAGCGGCCCCGGCGCGAAGCTGATGCCGCGTTCGATCGCCTCGCGATGCAGTTCCATCGCGTCGATCGCATCGGGAAACGCGAGCCACAGGAAATACCCGCCGTCGGGCCGCACCCATTCGACGCCGGCCGGCAGCCAGCGCCGCAGCGCGTCGTCCATCCGGTCGAGCTGCGCGTGCAGCGCGCCGCGCAGCTTGCGCAGGTGCCGGTCGTAGCCGCCGTGCTCGAGATAGTTCGCGATGCCGGCCTGCGCGGGAATGCTGGCCGACAGCGTCGTCATCAGCTTGAGCCGCTGCACCTTCTCCGCGAACCGGCCGGCGGCGGCCCAGCCGATCCGGTAGCCGGGCGCGAGCGTTTTCGAGAACGAACTGCAGTGCATCACGAGGCCGTGACGGTCGAACGCGCGCGCGGGCAGCGGGTAGTCCGGGCCGAAATGCAGTTCGCCGTACACGTCGTCCTCGATCAGCGGCACGTTGCGCGCCGCGAGCAATTCGACGAGCGCGCGCTTCTTTTCGGCGGTCAGCGTGACGCCGGTCGGATTCTGGAAATTGGTCATGAACCAGCACGCGCGGATGGCGTGCCGGTCGAGCGCGTTCGCGAGCGCATCAAGATCGAGGCCGGTGCGCGGATCGACGGGAATCTCGACCGCGCGCAGGTCGAGCCGCTCGATCGCCTGCAGCGCCGCATAGAAGCCCGGTGCTTCGACGGCGACGACGTCGCCGGGCCGCGTCACCGCCATCAGGCACAGGTTCAGCGCTTCGAGTGCGCCGTTCGTGACGACGATTTCGTCGATCGGTTGCGAGATGCCGGTGGCGAGATAGCGCCGCGCGATCTGCTGACGCAGCGCTTCGTTGCCGGGTGGCAGGTCGACCACCGTGCTCCACGGGCTCACGAGTCGCGTGGCCTGCGCGAGCGACTTCGCCAGGCGCGGCAGCGGAAACAGCTGCGGCGCCGGGAACGCGGAACCGAGCGGCACGATGCCGGGCTGCGTGGCCGCATCGAGCACGGAGAACACGAGGTTGCTGATGTCGACCTTGCGCGTTGCACCCGCGCGGCTCGTCCGGCGTTTCGTCGCCGGGCTCGTGGCCGGCTGCGCGCCCGGCGCGACGTAGTAGCCCGAGCGTTCGCGCGCGCGGATCAGCCCCCACTGCTCGAGCAGGTAATACGCGCGAAACACCGTCGACTGGCTCACGCCATGTTGCGCGATGATCTGCCGCAGCGACGGCAGACGTGTACCGACCGCGAGGTTGCCGTTGCGGATGTCGTCGGCGATCGTATGGGCGAGGGTTTCGTAGCGTTTCATCGGCGTGGGCGGGGCGCTCCGCCGCCGCGCGCGGGCCGGGGCGGCACCGCGCCCGGCGGGCGCGGCTCATTGTCCGATGCGTGGCCCGAAAAGGAAAGCGTGGGCGTTTCGGTCGCGCCGTCCCGCTGCGTCAGGCCGCGTTCGGTTCGACATTCCGTGCGCTGCTGCCGCGCCGCAGCGGCGGCAACGGCTCGACCTTGCCGACCACGAACAGGTACGACAGCGCACCGACCACGCACAGCGCGCCGGCCACCGCGAGCGGCACCACGAACGAGCCTTTCGTGAGCGACAGCATCACGCCGGTGAAGGTCGTGATGAAGATGCCCGCGAGATTGCCCGCGAAGTTCTGGATGCCGCCGAGCGAGGCGACGTGCGCGGGCGTCGGCGCGACTTCGCCGACCAGCGTCCACACGTTGGCGCCGGCGAACGACAGGCTGGCATACGCGAGCGCGAACAGGCCGAGGCAGGCCCACACGTTTTCCACGAACGCGGACAGCGCGATCGACGACGACAGCAGCATGCCGAGCACGAGACAGGTCTTGCGCGCGGCGGTGGCGCTCCAGCCACGGCGGAACAGGCTGTCCGACACGTAGCCGCCGAGCCAGCCGCCGGGAATCGCGAGCAGCGCGGGCAGCATGCCCCACGTGCCGAGCGACGCGAGCGAGAAGCCGCGCGACTGCAGCAGGTAGCTCGGGAACCACGTGATGAAGAAGTAGATCGCGAAGTTCAGGCAGAACAGGCCGATCATCATCCCCCACACGGTGCGATAGCGGAACAGGTCCAGCCACGACACCTTCGGGCCGTCGGTTGCGGCCGCAACCGTCGGTGCGCCGCGTTGCGCGAGCAGCGCATCGACGGCGTCCGGCGCGATCGCGCGATAGCGTTCCGGGTCGCGATAGACGAACCACCACGCGAGCGCCCAGACGATGCCGATGCCGCCCGTGATCACGAACGACCCGCGCCAGCCGACGAGCGAGATCAGCCACGCGACGAGCGGCAGCGACAGCGCGGAGCCGACGCGCGAGCCGCTGTCGAAGATGCTGCTGGCCAGGCCGCGCTCGCTGCGCGGGAACCAGTTGAACGCGACCTTCGCGAACGACGGGATCGCGGCCGCTTCGCCGACGCCGAGCATCAGCCGCACGCCGACGAGTTGCGCGAGGCCGCGCGCGGCGCCCGTCGCGACGGTGAACACCGACCACCAGCCGACGGCCAGCGCGAGGCTCACGCGTACGCCGACCTTGTCGATGAACCAGCCGGCCGGTAATTGCAGGAACGCATAGGTCCAGAAGAACGCGCTCAGCACGAGCCCCATGCCGACCGCGTCGAGCCCGAGGTCGGCACGGATGCTGGGCGCCGCGATCGCGAGGTTCGCGCGATCGATGAAGTTGATGACGTTGGCCAGGAAGCACATCAGGATCATGGCCCATCGAATGCGTGGCATGGCGGTGTCTCCGCGCGGAATGTCGTGGCGGGCGACCGGCGATCCGCTGCGCCGGCCGCCTCGAAGGGCGGATTACCGCGACGCTTGCGGGGTGCGGTCGAACTTCGCCAGCGCTTCCCACAGGCCGTTCAGGTAGACGGCGCCGAGCGCGCGGTCGTAGAGGCCGTAGCCGGGCTTGCCCGTCTCGCCCCAGATCATGCGGCCGTGGTCGGGGCGCACGTAGCCGGTGAAGCCGGTGTCGTGGTACGCCTTCACGATCGCGGCGATGTCGAGCGAGCCGCAGCTCGACAGATGCGCGGTTTCCTCGAAATCGCCGTTCGCGTCGACCTTCACGTTGCGGATGTGCGCGAAATGGATGCGGCCCATCGCGCCGAACTCGCGCACGAGCGCTTCGACGTCGTTCTCGGGGCCCGCGCCGAGCGAGCCCGAGCACAGCGTCAGCCCGTTCGCGGGCGAGTCGACGATGCGCACGATCCGCGCGAGATCGTCGCGGTTCTTCACGATGCGCGGCAGCCCGAAGATCGGGCGCGGCGGATCGTCGGGATGGATCGCCATCTTCACGCCGGCTTCCTCGGCGACCGGAATGATCGCCTTCAGGAAGTATTCGAGATTGGCCCACAGCGCGTTCTCGTCGACGTCGCGGTAGTCGGCGAGCAGCGCCTGCAACTGTTCGGGCCGGTAGCTCGAATCCCAGCCGGGCAGCGCGATGCCGTCGTTCGGATCGATCCGGTCGACCGCGTCGGTGCTGAACGCGAGGCAGGTCGAGCCGTCGTCGAGCGTCTTCGACAGCTCGGTGCGGGTCCAGTCGAACACGGGCATGAAGTTGTAGCAGACGACGCGGATGCCGGCCGCGCCGAGATGGCGGATCGTCTGCCGGTAGTGGTCGATCAGGCGGTCGCGGGTTGGCTTGCCGAGCTTGATGTCCTCGTGCACCGGCACCGATTCGACGACGTCGAACCGCAGGCCGGCGCGCTCGATCGTCGCCTTCAGCGCGTCGATCTTGTGCGCGGGCCACACCTCGCCCACGGGTTCGTCGTAGATCGCGGACACGATATGCGTGACGCCGGGGATCTGGCGGATGTATTGCAGCGAGACCGGATCGGACTCGCCGTACCAACGGAAAGACATCTTCACTGGAAAGGCTCCTGGCTGTCGGTTCATGCGTCGGACGAGCGGGGCGGCGGCGTGCCGGGCCGTCGTCGGTGTGCGGATTATGATTGGTATGCCAGTTGCGTGGGATAGTGGTTTACCAGTTGTCAGGCAAGCGATCACGCGTGATGCATTTCTGGAAGTGGCAGGCATAGGCTGGCCGATCGGTCGAACCGGCGGCGCAGCCAAATTGGTGTACCATTTTGTCGATCCGACGCCGCAGCGGCGCCGGCCAGCCTGTTGCGAGCCTTTCGATGACCGACCTTTCCAGCCTGCCCGCCAGCCGCGACACCGATGCCGCGGACCGCTCCTATATCGGCCTTGCGCGGCAGATTCACGCGATGGTGGCCGCCGGCGCGTTCGAAGCCGGCGCGCGGCTGCCGTCGGAGCGCAGTCTGGCCGACCAGTTCGGCGTGAGCCGTACGCAAGTGCGCGAGGCGATCATCGCGCTCGAGGTGCAGGGGGTCGTCGAGGTGCGGATCGGCTCGGGCATCTACGTGTCGGCGGCCGACGCCGCGCGGCCGGTCACGTTCGAAGTACCGCGCGGCCCCGGGCCGATCGAGACGCTGCGCGCGCGCGGGCTGATCGAGGCGGAAGTCGCGGCGCTCGCGGCGACCGAGCGCAAGGATGGCGATCTCGACCGCCTGTTTTTCTCGCTGACGACGATGCGCGAACAGATGAACGACAAGGCCGCATACGACGCGGCCGATCGCCAATTCCACCTGCGCATCGCGGAATCGACCGGCAACACGGTGCTGCTGCACATGGTCACGGCGATGTGGGATTGCGCGCGCGCCGATCCGCTGTGGGACAAGATCGAGGAGCACTTTCACTCGCCCGCGCTGCGCGAGGCGTCGCAGGAGGATCACCAGCGGATCTTCGCGGCGATCATGGCGCGCGACGCGGCCGGTGCGCGCGACGCGATGCGCGCCCACCTGTCGCGCGTGATCGCCGAATTCACGCAGGCCTGGCGCTGACGTTCGTATTCGCGTCTCCGCGTATTCGCGTGTTCGTGTGTTCGCGGCCCGACGCGGGCTCGTGTAATTGGGTCGCATTCAGCCGTGAGGCCCGCGAATATGCGCGACGTGCGGCTTGTTCCGATTGCGTGACCCTGCGTTTTATGGTCTCGTTGCGGGATATCGCATCGACTCGAAAAAGGACAGTCGAATGCAGCCGGGCGATTCACGCGGGGTGCGATTGATCAGGGGAATCGGTGCACGCGCGCGCGCCCGCGGCGCCGTGCGCACGCTGCTTGTCATGCTGACGCTTGGCTTACTGGCGCCCGTTCCGCCGGCCGTCGCGGCCTCTCCCGAAACCGTCAACGACAACGTGCTGCGCGTGCTGGCCTGGCCCGGTTATGCGGACAGCGATATCGTCAGCGCATTCGAGGCGCAGTTTCATGTGCGTGTCGAGGTGACGCTGGTCGATTCCGACGAAGCGCTGTGGACGCGGTTGCACAGCGCGTCGCCGCCGCCGTACGACGTGCTGGCCGCGAACACGGCCGAGATCCAGCGCTATGCGCATGAACACCTGCTTGCGCCGATCGACCTGTCGCGCATCGCGAACCGGCGGCGGCAGTTGCCGAATTTCCAGCAGCTCGCGACGATCGGCGGCCTCGTGCAGGACGGCGCGTCCTACGCGATCCCGTTCACGTATTCGTCGATGGGGCTGATCTACGATCGCAAGCAGGTGCCGGCCGCGCCGCGCTCGATGCGCGAGCTGTGGAATCCTCGCTATCGCGGCAAGGTGCTCGACTTCAACAGCGCGCAGCACAACTTCTCGTTCACGGCGCTGGCGCTCGGCTATTCCGATCCGTTCCGCCTGTCGCCCGCGCAGACGCTTGCCGTGGCCCGCAAGCTGATCGACCTGCGCCGCAACCTGCTGACGTACTACACGCTTCCCGAAGAAGCGACCGCGCTGTTCGTCCAGCATCGCGCGGCGCTGATGTTCGGCAACTACGGCACGCAGCAGGTGGAGCAGTTGCGTCGCGCCGGCGCGGACGTCGGGTACGTGATCCCGGACGAAGGCGCGCTCGCGTGGCTCGACTGCTGGGCCGTCACGCGCGGCGCGCAACGTCCCGAGCTTGCCTTCGCGTGGATCAACTACATGCTCGAACCGGCGATCGGCGCGCTGCTGACCGAGCGTCAGGGGCTCGCGAACACGCTCGAGCCGCCGCGCGGCCTGGATACCGGACACCAGCATCTCGTGTGGCTTCAGCCCGTGGAGGACATCGCGCGCCGCGAATCGCTGTGGAGCCGCATCGTGTCGGGCGACCGGCCGGAGCGATTCGGAAAATGATCCGGCTCGGCCTCACGTCGAAGCTGTCGGTGCTGTTCGCGTGCATCGGCGTGATCGCGGCCGGCACGACCGGCTACTACGCGTATCGCGCCAACCGCGCGATGCTCGTGCAGGAAGCGCAGCACAGCCTGCTGATGTCGACGCAATTGCTCGGGCAGCGCTTCACCACCGCGCTTGCCGACGTGGCCGACGATGCGCTCGTGCTCGCGCAGTTGCCGTCGTCCGCGTCCGTCGCCGGCGGCGACAACCCGGACGCCGCGCGACGCATGCGGCTCGAGCAGGTGTACTACAGCTTCATGCGCAATCATGCGGAATACCTGCAGATTCGCCTGATCGCGAGCGGGCATTTCGGGATCGAACGCATTCGCCTCGATCGCGATGCGCGCGGCATCGTCGTGCTGCCCGAAAGCGCGTTCCAGGAGAAAGGGCAGTTCTCCTATGTATTCGATACGCTCGCGACGGCGCCCGGCCATATCTATCTGTCGCCGATCGTGGTCAATCACGAGACGGGATCGCATGCGGCGGAAGGGCTGCCGATCCTGCGCGTGGGCACGCCGGTGGTCGACGCGGCCGGCCAGACGGTCGGCGCGCTCGTCGTCGACGTCGAGCTGTCGCGCGTGTTAGACCGGCTCGAACGCGATCTTCCGGACGACTATGCGGTCTATCTCGCGAACGAGTGGGGCGATTTTCTCGTGCATCCCGATCCGGCGCAGACGTTCGGCTTCGATCGCGGCCGGCGCGTCCTGATGCAGGACCGCTTTGCCGTCACGCGCGCGCTGTTCGACAGCGCGCGCACGAACGTGACGCTCAATGGACTCGCGCAGCCCGACGAAGCACCGGGCCAGATGTTCGCGTTCGTGCGCACGCCGTTCGGGCAGGACGAGGGCAACCGCTTCGTCGTGCTCGGGATGGCGCGCCCGCTGGCCGACGTGCTCGCGCCGGCCGGCATGCTGGGCGAACGAATCGTCAGGATGGTGCTCGTATCGAGCGTGCTGGCGGTGATTCTCGCGATCCTGTTCGCGCGTGCGATCACGCGGCCGTTGCAGACCCTCGCGCGCGCCGCGACACACGTGTTCGACGACCCGGCCGCCGAACGGCTGCCGGTCGCGCGGGCCGACGAGATCGGCGTGCTCGCGCGCTGTTTCGACAGCATGCGCGTGGAGATCCGCACGCAGATGGCGATGCTGCGCGCGAAGCAGCTGGAACTGACGCACCTCGCCGGTCACGACCCGCTGACCGGCCTGCCGAACCGCCTGCTGTTCATGGAGCATCTCGAGGCCGCGATCCGGCATGCGGCCGCGGTGCGCGAGGGGTTGGCGGTGATGTTCGTCGATCTCGACCGCTTCAAGCAGATCAATGACCAGCACGGACACTCGGCGGGCGACCGCACGCTCGTCGCGGTCGCGAAGCGGCTGAGCCAGGTGCTGCGCGCCGGCGACATGGCGGCACGGCTCGGCGGCGACGAATTCATCGTGCTGATTTCGGACGTGAGTTCACCCGCGGTGATCGGCGATGTCGCGTCGCGCATCCAGATCGTGATGGCCGAGGAACTCGAGTTCGACGAAGGGCGCATGGCCGTCGGCGCGAGCATCGGCGTCAGCGAGTTTCCGGCGGATGGCGCGTCGGCCGAGGAGTTGCTCGTCAAGGCGGATGCGGCGATGTATGCGGCGAAGGCGTCCGCGCAGTGCGTGTGCGTGCGCTATCAGGATCTGGTCCGCGGCGGTACGCCGGACCAAACCGGTCGCGTCGCCTCGGACGGCACTCGCTGACGGCGGGCCGAAACGCAACGAGCCCGACGCGGGACGGGCTCGTTGCATCTGCGGGCCGCACGCGCGGGGCGTGCAGCGGCAGACTTAGTGGCCGAAGTAGACCGAGTCGCGCGGGTTCTGCGCGCGGACGACCGGTGCGCCGCTCTCGGCGGTCGCGGCCGGTTGCGAGCCGGAGCCGCTGTTGTCGACGCCGTGCACGCGGGCTTGCGCAGCCTGGATGTCGGCGGGGTAATGCGGGCTCGACTGGCTGGGCTTGTAGCCGGCGTTTTCGAGCTGGACCAGTTCCTCGCGCACCTGGGCGCGCGTCACGGTGCTTTGTGCGAATGCGCCGAACGAGGCGGACAGGGCGACTGCGGCGGCGACTGCGGAAACGAGCGATTTCATGATGACCTCCGATGTTTATTTGGCTTTCCGCGTTCGACACCATGTCGTAAGCGGTTGATTACATCGTAGGCGTCGCGTGATCTAGGGTAAACGTGGGTTTGAGTGAAAGATCGTTGCGCTCGAGGTAATAATTTCGAGACAAACGTCTTCCGTCCCCATGCGGTGTTGCCGGGATTGCAAGGGACAGCGGGGGCGTGAACAGAAGGGATGCGCGCACGGGGGACGCCCTGCGGGAAGGAGGGGGCGAACAACGTGCAACGGATCGCGAGACGGCACGGTGGCTGGATCAGACCCCGTCGTCGTCGATTTCCTTGCGCTCGCGGCGTTCCTCGTTGCCGCGACGCGCGCGCAGACGCTGGCGCGACAGGACCGCGATCACCTGCTGGGTCGGCGCGCCGGACGGCAACTCGTTGCGGATGCGATCGGGCACCATCGGCAGGCCCGCACGCTGGCGGCGCAGTGCCTTGGCGATTGCCCGGCGGCATTCGTCGCCGTGGCAATCCCATTCATCGCGGATTCTCTGGCAATAACGGCATTGTTCCATCCGAATAGTCTAACGCGTCTTCGGGAATGGAGCAGGGCGCGGTGCCGGACATGTCGCGTGCCGGGCGGCAGCGGCGACCGACCGTTCAGGGGCGGGCGGGCGATGTCAGGCTGAATCGGACTGCGAATCAAGTCGAATGGAACCGTTCACCGACACTACGGTTTCCCGTCCGTCTCCCTACGGAATCCTTGCGCGCGGACGGGGCCGGTGCGCGTCATCGGAGCGACCAGATGCCCCAGATCGCGATCAACAAGCCAAGGCCCAATCCGCAGCCCAGCAACACATAGGTTTCCATTTCGTGCCTTTGAAAACGTGGCAACGCCGACGTCAGCATCAGCGTACGCGCAGCAAAGCCGGTCGCGTATCGTCCGCGCTGTCGGTCGGAGCGGGTCGGAGCGATACGCCGGGTCTGCGAATACTACGCGTTGCAGCTTTCAGAACGCATGCGCGATCGATGGCTTGATTGCGTGCACGCTGCCCGTGCGGGCGGCAGACGATCCGCCGTGCCGAAATGCGCCCGACTTCCAGATCATCCGCGACGCTGCGATGAGCACGAACTGCAGGGCGATCATCCTGAAAATCCCGGGCGATATCTTGTCCCGCAGCGGGCGAACCAGCCCCATGCCGGCACTCGCCGGCAGTTCAATATAATTCAAGTCGATTAGCCACCTCATGCGTGGCATACATACCCCCGAACAAGGAAACCCGATGACGCTTGCGCAGTTGCAGGCCCTGGCCGCCGTGGTCGAACTCGGCTCGCTGACGGCCGCGGCAGACCGGCTCAGCCGCAGTCAATCCGCGATCAGCCATGCGCTGACGGAGCTGGAAGACATCACGCAGGTCAAGCTGCTCTGGCGCGACCGGCAGCCGGTCGTCCTGACGGCGGCCGGCGAACGCCTGTGGCCGTATGTCCAGAGCGTGGTGCGGGAAGCGCAGATGCTGCGCCAGCAGTTCGGCCTGTCGCGCGGCAAGCTTGAAGGGAAGCTGGTGGTCGCGTCGCTGCCGAGCGTGTCGCTGGCGTTCGTCGTTCCCGCGCTCGAGGCGTTGAAGGAAATGCACCAGGGCGTGTCGGCGGTGCTGCTCGAAGGCACGGACAGCGAAGTCGAAGGGTGGATCGACGACGGGACGGCCGACGTCGGCGTGGTGGCCGGCACGAAGACGTTTGCGCACAACCTGCCGCTCCTCGACGAGGATTTTGTCGCGGTAGCGGCCGACGACATGTTCGCCGGCCGCAAGAGCGTGTCGGCCAGGCAGTTGGCCGCGGCGCCGTTTATCTTCTCGAAGGCGGGGTGCGGGCCGGTGATTACGGATTACTTCGCGCGCGGCGGCGTGCCGCTTCGCGCGGCGTTCAACGTCGTCGAGATGCGCACCATCCTGTCGATGGCGGAGGCCGGCATGGGCGTGTCGATCGTGCCGCGCATCACGCTCACGTACACGCCGTTTGGCGGCCGTGTGCTGGAATTGTCGCCGCGGCTGCATCGCTCCGTGCGACTGGCGTGGAATACCGCCGGCAATGCGGTCACCGACGAATTCGTGCGGCTCGTCGATGCGCAACGTGCGAAGGCTGGGAATACGACCCGGACGCGCGCGAAAAAGAGCAGGTAGCAACCGGTAGGCACGATGCACGACGCTCATGGGGCACTTGCGGTTTATTCATGCCGACGATGATTGAGATGCAATATATTGTTCGGACATCGTTGTCGTTGCCATGAAGGAGTGTTCCGTGCCGGCCTTGCCCACCCTGTTTGCGTTCGGACTCGTGTCGCTCGGCATGGTGCTGACGCCTGGACCGAACATGATTTATCTGGTTTCGCGCTCGATCTGCCAGGGCCGCCGCGCCGGGCTGATATCGCTCGGCGGCGTCGCACTGGGATTCGTGTTCTACATGGTGTGTGCGGCAGTGGGCATCACCGCGCTGGTGATGACCGTGCCGTACGCATACGATGCGCTGCGCTTTGCCGGCGCGCTGTATCTGGCGTACCTGGCGTGGCAGGCGCTGAAGCCGGGCGGGCGCTCCGCGTTCCAGGTCCGGCAGTTGCCGCACGACAGCCGTGTCAGGCTGTTCACGATGGGCTTCGTCACGAACCTCGCGAACCCGAAGATCGCGGTGATGTATCTGTCGTTGCTGCCGCAGTTCATCGTGCCGGGGCACGGCAGCGTGCTCGCGCAGTCGCTGGCGCTCGGCTGTGTGCAGATCGTGGTGAGCGTCAGCGTCAACGCGCTGATCGCCTGCGCGGCCGGTTCGATCGCAGGCTTTCTCGCGGGGCGGCCGCTGTGGGCGGCGGTTCAGCGCTGGTTGATGGGGACGGTGCTGGCCGGGCTGGCCGTGCGGATCGCGCTGGAATCGCAGAGGTAGCCCGGCGGCCGCAGTTCGGGGCATGGCCGACCGCTGCGTTCGAGCCCTCCGTCGACGGCGCCGGGCATCGTTATCCGTGGCAGTTACCTTCGGTTTCCTTACCGATCGGCACGGGCTCGGCCTCGTCACGACGCCGGCTGCGCGTCGCGAGCCAGCACAGGATCGAGCCGCCGCACACCATCGATGCGCCTTGCCAGAATTCGATCGACAGCGGCGCATGCAGCAGCGTGGCGGCGAGGGCGGCGGCGAGCACCGGCGTGAAGTACGATGCGCCGACGATGACCGTCACGTT
Source organism: Burkholderia sp. E168m23 (assembly GCF_016586125.1). NCBI lineage: Bacteria > Pseudomonadati > Pseudomonadota > Betaproteobacteria > Burkholderiales > Burkholderiaceae > Burkholderia > Burkholderia sp. E168m23. The sequence continues at coordinate 6,466 of NZ_BCPP01000022.1, read as the reverse complement.
GCCGTGCATGATGCCGGTGTTCCAGGCTGCGTAGCCGAAGCCGAGCGCCGACGCCGCCAGCACGAGATACACGATCGCGCGAAAACTGAACGTCATGCCGCCGCCGCCTTCGATCGCGAACTTGATCCAGAGCACCGCGGCGACCAGCATGAAGAACGGCGTGACGCCGTTCTTGCCGTTGGCGATGCGCGCGGTCACCGTGCAATAGGCAGCCCAGATCAGCGCGCCGAACAATGCCAGGCCGTAGCTCAGCGGATTGTCCGCGACGTTGCGCAGCATGCCGGCGGGATCGAGCCCCTGGTCGCCGCCGAGCACCCAGCAGATGCCGAGCATCGACAGCAGGACGCCCGGCACGACCAGCAGGTTCGCACGCTGCCGGTTGAACACGATGGCGGCGACCAACGTAAGGCTCGGCCACAGATAGTTGACCATCGCGACTTCGATCGCTTGCCGACCGTTGCTCGCATAGCCGATCGACAGCGCCAGGCACAGCTCGTACGACACGAACAGCAGCCCGCCCCAGAGCAGATAGCTTTTCGGGAAGCGGCTCAGGTCGGGGAAGCCGATCGAGAACAGCAGCAGCACGGACGCCACCGTATAGATCATCGCCGCGCCGCCGGTCGCGCCGAGGCTTTCGCTGACGCCGCGCACGAGCGCGACCACCGACGCCCATAACAGCACCGCGCCGAGCCCGACGAGCGTTGCCTTGTTCTTGCGTTTCATGCTTGCTGCCTGTTTCAACATGCCAGTTCGATTTCGGATGATTCGGCTCGGCTCGCGCGTGCCGTCAGCGCGTGCCGCGATACAAAGGGAAGATTTCGCCGGAAACGCGCATTTTACGGGGACGCGGCCGTTGCAGCGACGCAGCCGGACTGGCGTGCACGATCGACTCAGGCGCGCGAGCCGATCACGCGTCGTCGATACGCCACGGTGCGTCGATTCCCGACAGCGCACGCCCGATCGCGTCGAGCATCGCGTTTCGCGTCGGGCCCAGCGTCGTGACAAGGCGGAAAACGGCTGCTTCGATCGACAGATCGATCAGCGGCGAGCCGCTGGCCGCATCGAGAATTTCAAGCCGCCGTTCATGGGGATCGACGTCGATGTCGCAATGCGCTTGCCGCAGCACGTTGGCGACGGCGTCGAATGGGGCGGCCGAAGATGGCGTGTAAATGCGGTATTCGAAACTCATCTGCATGGGCCGGAGTGCGACGCGGGCAGTCTGACCCGCGCCGCGCGTTCCGGCCGTCGACGGCCGCGCATCGGGCGCTCGTCGCAGCGGGCGCCCGATGCGTCGATCACCGCTCGCGCCGCTTCTTGCTCAACTCGATCGTCTCGAACAGCTCGTACTGCGCGGTCGGATGCTGGTCGGCGCCCGGCGCGTGGTAGTAGCGCATCGTGATCGTCGTTTGGCCGCCCGGCTTGCCCGGATCGTGGTCGAACACCGCGATCCCGTAGCCGGTGCCCGTATCGCGACGCGCGGACCAGATCGCATCCTCGAGCGCATCGGCCGGCTGACGCACGAACGTGTTCGGCGCGGTGCCCGGCACCGGCCGGTTCGGCTTCGTGAACACCTTCGCCTGCGCAAAGCCGGTCGACGGGTTTTCGCCGTACACGTCGAGCGGCGCGCTGGTGCCGCCGCCGCCGAGGATCAGGTGGATCGTGCCGTGGCTCGTATCGAACTTCGTGCGATCCGGATCGTTCGAGCCGACCGGGCGCGGCTGCAGCGTTTCGACCACTTCACCGGTTTTCGCATCGACGCCCGCCCGGTGATTGCAACCGCGCACCGGGTAGCTGCGCTCGTAGTCGTGATCGTGGCCGCACAGCACGAGGTCGACGCCGTAACGGTCGAACAGCGGCAGCCACGCTTCGCGAATGCCCTTGTCGGAGCCGTTGCCCGTTTTCGACGAACTGAGCGCGTCCTGATGCATCTGCACGACGATCCAGTCGATGTCGTCGTCGTGCGCGGCGTGACGCAGCGTGCGTTCGAGCCAGCGCGTCTGCTCGCCGTTGCTGTAGCCGCGCACGTAGAACGACGTGCCGGGCTCGATCGGCGGGCGGCCGGTGCTCGCGGCCGGCACGAGCGGCGCCGGGCCGCCGACGAACGCGGCGGCATCCTGGTACACGACGTCGTCGGCGTCGAGCGACACGAACAGCACGGAGCTCACGCGGAAGCTGTACCAGCGGCCCGGGAAATGCGTGCCGTTCTCGGGCAGCGTATAGCGTGCGAGGTACGAGTCGAGCCCCTGCGGACCGTTGTTGAATTCGATCTCGTGATTACCGGGGCACGGCATCCACGGGCGGTTCGCAGCCGACGTCTGGTTGTTGTTGCCGAAATCGCGCCACACCTCGGGCTGGTGCGCCGGGTTCAGGTTCGCATAGCAGAGGTCGCCGTTCAGCAGGTGAAACAGCGGCTGGAACTGTTCGACGGCCTGCACCGCGAAGCGGCTCTGCGGCGACGACAGCACCCACGCGCCGTTCGGCGTCGCGAGATCGCCGTAGCTCGTGAAACGGAACGGCGCCCGGCCGCGCGGCGCAGTCGAGAAATTCGCGGAGAACGGCTGCGCGGCGTTGCTGTCGTTGTCGGCCGTGATCTCGTAGCGGTAGCGCGTATCCGGCTTCAGTCCGTGCACGCGCGCGTGGTACGCGAATACGGTCTCGCCGTTCAGGCCGTCCGTGTACAGGCGCTGGACGCCGTGCACGGTGCGCGCAGGCTCGCCGTCGGCGACGATGCGCGCGCGCGGATTGACGGCCGGGGCGAGCGACGCCCACGAGATCACGACTTCGGACGTCGGGTCGTTGCCCCACGTCAGGTGAACTTGCTCGGGCGTGCCGTCCGGATTCGACGCGGCGGCGCGGGCGGCCGCAAGCCCGCCGGCAGCAGTGGCGAGGCTGGAGACGCCGGCGAGTTTCAGGAAGCCGCGACGCGACACGGAGGCGGCCGGCTCGTTCGGCTGGTCAGGGAAAGTGTCCTGGTTCGACATGGTCGGTGTATTCGTTTGATGGGGCGCGAGGGGAACCGCGCGGCCATGCGCAAGCACGGCCGGGGCGTGGGCCGGAAACGAGCGGGGTCCCGGTCGCCTGCATTGTCGAAGGGCAGTTTTGCCGCGTTGTGACAGTACCGCAACCCCGCATGCATGGCGGCCGATACGTACGATCGCGCGGCGCGCGCCGCCAGTCGACATCGACGCCGCGGCGGCCCCCGAAATTTATTCGCCGGTATCGCGACGGATTTCTTCCGCCTGCTCCGTTTAATGCATGAACGACCGCCACCGGTCGATGCCCGTTATTTCGGAGTCTTTCATGAAACTTTCTGTTTCATTGCGATTGGCCGCCGCAGGCATGGCTGCGCTCGCGACGTCCGCCGCATTCGCGCAGGCCGTGATCGTCGCGCCTTATGCACCGCCGCCGCCGCGCGTCGAAGTGATGCCGGCGGCCCGTGCGGGTTACGTATGGGATCAGGGGCACTGGCACTGGCGGCAGGGTCGCTACGTATGGATTCCGGGCCACTGGCAGGTCGTGCGCGTCGGTTACCACTGGGTGCCCGGGCATTGGGACGCGCGCGGCCCGGCCTGGCGCTGGGTACCGGGCCACTGGGCCTGACGTGCACGCCGCCGCGCGGCACGCGAGACCGGCGCGGCGGATTTTTCATGCAACATCATGAGTCGAAGCGATGCCCTTTCGAACCATCGTGATACTGGCGGCCGCAGCCATCGTGCTGGCCGGCTGCGTCGTGGTGCCGGCCCGTCCGGTGTATTACCGGCCCGCGCCGGTCGTCGTATATTGAGCGCGCCGGCCGACGGTGGCGCGGTTGGCAGACAGGGTCGACATGCGGCACGAACCGGATGTCGATGAAACCGACACGGCCGACACCGTGTGCGATGCCGGGCGCGACGCGCGCGGCGATGCCGAACCGTCGGAACCGCCGGCATGGCGCCGTCCGGTGATGGCCCGACGCATGCAAGGAGAGCACGACGATGAGCTTCAGCCGGGCGGTGGGGATACCTGCCGTAACAGGGCGGCGCCCGCGCGCCGCACGACGGAGCAGGCGGCGTTGAACGATCGCGGCGACCGCGATCCGGACGCGGAACTCGTCGCGCGCGTCGGCGCGCGCGATGCGTCGGCGGTGCGCGTGCTTGTCGCGCGCAAGCTGCCGCGGCTGCTCGCATTGGCGACGCGCATGCTCGGCGACCGGAACGAAGCCGAGGACGTCGCGCAGGAGACCTTCTTGCGAATCTGGAACCAGGCGCCGCGCTGGCGCGAAGGCGAAGCCCGCTTCGACACGTGGCTGCATCGCGTCGTGCTGAACCTGTGCTACGACCGGTTGCGCGGCCGGCGCGAGGAGCCCGTCGACACGCTGCCCGACGTGCCGGATACGCAGCCGGAGCCGGCCGCGCATGCGGAACTGCGTTCGCGCGACGCACGCGTGCGGCAGGCGCTGGCCGCGTTGCCGCCGCGGCAGCGGGAAGCGCTGGTGCTCCAGTACTATCAGGAAATGTCGAACGTGGAAGCGGCCAACCTGATGGGCATCACCGTCGATGCGCTGGAAAGCCTGCTCGCCCGTGCGCGGCGCAACCTGCGCGCGCAACTGGCCGGCGATCCACCTAGCGAGGACAAGCGATGACACCCGAACGATTCCGTACCATCGTCGCCGCGTACGGCTCGGACGCGCGGCGCTGGCCGCAAGCCGAGCGCGCGGCGGCCGAAGCGTGGGCGCAAGCACATCCGCGCGACGCATTGGAAGCGCTCGACGAGGCGGCCGAGCTTGATGCGTGGCTGATGCAGGACACGGTCGCGCCGCCCGCGCCGGCGCTGGTCGAACGTATCGTCGCCACGGCGCCTGCGCCGCAACGCGCGCGAAGCCGCGGCAGAGTGTGGTGGTCGGGCGCCGCGTTCGCGGGCGTCGGGCTGGCCGGCGCGCTTGCCGGTGCGGTCGCCGTGTCGATGCTGATGCTCGGCAGCGCACCGATCGCGCAACACGAACCAGGCTACCTGACGACGACCTTCGGCGGCCCGAGCATCGACGGAGCCGACGAATGAGCGAACGCAGCTGGAAATTCATTCTCGTCGGCTCGGTCGTGTTGAATGTGTTCATGCTCGGCGCGATCGGCGGCGGCGCGTATCAGTGGTTCTCGACTCACCGCGACCTGCATGCGGCGGGCACGCCCGCATCGCGCACCGCGTTGCGTTTCGCCGCCGACGAATTGCCCGATGCGCGGCAGCGCGAGTTCGCCGCCGCGCTGAAGGCGGCGCGCAAGAGCGGCCGCGATTTCGCGCGGGAAGGGCGCGACGGCCGGATCACCGTGCTCGACCTGCTCGCCGCGCCGCAACTCGATCGCGCGGCGATCGATGCGGCGCTCGACCGCACGCGCGCGGCCGACACCGCGATGCGGGCACAGGTCGAGCGCAGCGTCGTCGATTTCGCGGCGACGCTGACACCCGACGAGCGCGCGAAGTTCGTCGACGGGTTGCAGCGCAGCGGCAACTGGCGTCTGCCGCCGAAGCTGCAGAAGAAGCCGGACGCATCGGCGAGCGAGTAAACCGGCTAAACCACGCGGGCGGCATGCGATCCGCATGTCGCTCGCGCGTCATGCGTTTGCCGGTTCCGGCGAATCGCGCGGTCGTTCTCCATTGACGATGCCTGCCGCCGCGCGGCGAGAAACTTCCGCCCGGCGTTCCCTCGATCAAAAAGAATATTTTCCCTTCCCGCGACGGATTTCCCGGTGTGCTTGCGTTGAACGTGAGTACGCACCGCAAGAGAGCCCGTCATGGACCACCCGAACGACTCCACGCCGGCCGCAATCGCGCTGAACCGCTTCGGTCTCGGCGCACGCGCCGACGAAGCGCCGCCCGCCGATCCGAAAGCGGCACTCGTCGCGCAATTCGACCGTTACGACGCACGACCCGCCGCATGGGCCGGCGAACCGGACGCAATCACGCTCGCCACGCGCTTTGCCGATGCACGCAACGCGATGAAGAGCGACGACCCCGCCGCGAAGCGCGCGACCGAGCAATCGATCCGCCGCGACGGCTACGACGCGTATCGCAGCGCCGTCGCCGCGCGCATGAACAGCGCATTGACCACGCCCGCGCCGTTCGTCGAACGTCTCGTGCATTTCTGGGCGAACCATTTCGCGGTATCGGTCGACAAGGGGCAGGTGGCCGCGTACGCGGGCGCATTCGAACGCGACGCGATCCGCCCGCACGTGCTCGGTCGTTTCGAGGACATGCTCGTCGCCGTCGAGCAGCATCCCGCGATGCAGGTGTTCCTCGACCAGGCGCGTTCGGTCGGCCCCGACAGTCCGGCCGCGCTGCATGCGCAGGCACGCAATCCGGCGGCGAAGCGCGGGCTCAACGAGAACCTCGCGCGCGAAATCATGGAACTGCATACGCTCGGCGTGCGCACCGGCTACACGCAAGCCGACGTGACGGAATTCGCGCGCGCATTGACCGGCTGGAGCATCGCCGG
>NZ_BCPP01000021.1:0-19479 GCF_016586125.1 Burkholderia sp. E168m23 | reverse complement strand
ATCGTCTACGACAACGTGCACCGCCATCACGGCACGATCAGCGCGGAGCACGGCATCGGCCAGTTGAAGATCGACGACGCGCAACGCTACAAGTCGCCGGTCGAAACCACGCTGATGCGCACGCTGAAGACCGCGCTCGACCCGCGCGGCCTGATGAATCCCGGCAAGGTCCTGCGCTGACGCCGCCTACTCAGGAGCCAAGCCCGTGAAAGTCCGCGTCCTGTCCGACCTGCATCTCGAAAACAACCTGCCCGACGCGATCCCGCATGCCGATGCGGATCTCGTCGTGCTGGCCGGCGACATCCACAATCACGCGGAAGGCCTGCGCTGGGCCGCCGAGACGTTCGACCCGGCGGTGCCGGTGGTCTACGTGCCGGGCAACCACGAGTACTACGACGGGGAATTCGGCGCGCTGGAGACGGCGATGCGCGACGCGGCGCATGCGCTCGACAACGTGCATTACCTGAACAACGGCGTCTACGTCGATCCCGCTCAACGCTTCCGCGTGCTGGGCACGACGCTCTGGGCCGATTTTTCGCTGTTCGGCCGGGACGAAGCCAGCGTCGCGCGTGCGATCGACGCCGCGCTGCGGGTGATGCTCGATTTCAAGGGACTGATCCAGGTGACGTGGCCGCACGACGCGACATTGCGTACGGCAGCGGGGGCGCCGGAACGGGATTTCGCGCCGGCCGACGCCATTGCGCTCCATCTGCAAGGCCGTGCATGGCTGGAAACGCAACTGGCGGCGCCGTTCGCGGGCAAGACGATCGTCGTCACCCATCATGCGCCGCACCGGCGCTCGCTGGCGGAACGCTATGCGGAGGATCTGGCGTCGGCGGGGTTCGTCACGGACATGGCGGCACTGGTGCGACCGCCGGTGGATCTGTGGCTGCACGGCCACACGCATACGTCATTCGACTACGTGGCGGACGGCGGCACGCGCGTGGTGTGCAATCCGCGCGGCTACCTTCACCGGCGCACCGGCGAATGGGAAAACCCCGCGTTCGCGTGGGACAAGGTCGTCGTGCTCGGCTGAGCGCCGGCCCGGGCGACCGCGTGGCGCGGCCTTGCCCGTCTGAAGCGTGACGGCGGGATCAGCGGCCGGGGCGGCGCGGCTCGCGCACGCGGACCGGCACGGGCTTCATCTGCGCCTTCGCCTTCATCGCACGCAGCAGGTCGCGGGTCGCCGCCGCGGCGGCAGCCGCGCCCAGCAGGACGCCAAGGCCGATCATCAGGTGCGTATCCATCGCTACTCCGGTGTGGTGTATCTCGTTAATTCCAACAGTATCAAACTGTCTGACACACGTTCGTAAAAAAATGTTGCGTGAAGGACAAATCTCGTCAGATGGCGGCCGACCGCGCGGTCATGTCGCACGCGTGTACTGTTCGAGCGCCGCTTCGTCGGCTTCGAGCGTGAGCGGCAGCTCTTCGCGCAGGAAATCGACCCAGGTCCGGATTTTCGCGTCGAGGTACTGGCGCGACGGATACAGCGCATAGATGTTCATCACGTGCGACCGGTACTCGGGCATCACGCGCACGATGTGCCCGCTGCGCAGCCAGCCGATCGCCGAATAGAGCGGCAGCCCGCCTACCCCCATTCCCTCCCGCACGGCCACCGCGAGCGCCTCCGCGACGTTCACGCGGAACGGCGGCGCCGTGATCGGCACGACCTCGTCGCCGTTCGGCCCCGCCAGCGCCCACTCGTCGAAGTGAAAGCCCGGCGCGACCATCCCGAGGCACACGTGCTGTGCGAGATCGGCCGGCCGCTGCGGCACGCCGTGCGACTCGACATAACCCGGCGATGCGCACACGACGCTGTAGCTCTCGCCGAGCCGCTGCGACACGAGCCCCGAATCGGGCAGATCGCGGCCGACGACGATCGCGACGTCGTAGCCCTCGTCGAGCAGGTCGGGCATCCGCTGCGCGAGCGTCAGCTCGACGTGCACGTCCGGATAGCGCTCGCGATAGCGCGCGATGGCCGGCACCAGATAGTGCTGGCCGAGGCTCGTGAAGCAATGGACCTTCAGCTTGCCGGACGGACGCGCGTGCGCGTCGCCCGCCTCGGCTTCGGCCTGGTCGACGTAAGCGAGGATCTGTTCGCAGCGCTGCAGATAGCGCTCGCCCGCTTCGGTCAGTGCGATCCGGCGCGTCGTGCGGTTCAGGAGACGCGTGCGCAGGTGGGCCTCGAGATCCGAGACCGCGCGCGACGCGTAGGCGGTGGTCGAATTCATCTGCTGGGCGGCCGCGGTAAAGCTTCCCGCGTCCACCACGCGGACGAATACCCGCATGTTTTGTAGCGTATCCATCCCATTACCCGTTTGAATCCGGAGGGATTGTTGCACAGGGTCCAACAAATATTATCTCAGGATTCGTAAAAATGACTTGCACCGTTGTCCGTTTATTCAGGAATCACTGAAAAATATAATCGCCTCCGACTCATCTATATCCGAAAGGGAGAAAATCGTGCAGTCTCCGGCGACAAAAGGGACGCTCGCACTGGCGGTTCTTGCAGTCTCATTAATAATGGCCGGTTGCGCGAGCATGGGCGACAACAAAACCCAGTCCACTCGCATAGAAGCGAACGCACTCGACGCCGGCGCGGCCATCCGCGCGGCCGACCGAGACGCGGGCTGGCCCGCCGCCGACTGGTGGCGCGCGTACCGTGATCCCCAGCTCGATGCATGGATCGCCGCCGCCCAGGCCGGCAACCCGACCCTCGCGGCCGCCGAGGCCCGCGTGCGCGAAGCGCAGGCGATGGCGCGCGTCGCCCGCTCGGCCGAACTGCCGCAGATCAACGGCAACCTGTCGCTGATGCGCCAGCACTGGCCGGACAACGTGTACTACGGCCCGGGGCCGCTCGCGAACGCCGACACCTGGAACAATACCGGCTCGCTCGGCCTGTCGTACCACCTCGATCTGTGGGGCAAGGACAAGAACGCGACCGAGCGGGCGCTCGACACCGCGCATGCGACCGCCGCCGACGCGCGCGCGGCCAAGCTCGAACTCGAAGTCAACGTGGTGCGCGCGTATGTCGGCATGTCGATGAACTACGCGCTGCTGGACCTCGCGCACGAGACGTTCGAACGCCAGCGCTCGCTCGCCGATCTCGCCCGCAAGCGGCTGCAGGCCGGCCTCGGCACGCAGCTCGACGTAAGCCAGGCGGAATCGACGCTGCCCGACTACGAGCGCCAGATCGACAGCTACGAAGAGGCGATCCAGCTCGCGCGCCACCAGCTCGCCGCACTGGCCGGCAAGGGCCCGGGCGCCGGCGACACCATCAAGCGGCCGCAGCTTGCGCTCGATGCGCCGGCCGGCCTGCCGTCGGCGATGCCGGCCGACCTGCTCGGCCGCCGCCCCGACGTCGTCGCGGCGCGCTGGACGGTCGACGCGCAGGCGCGCGGCATCGACGTCGCGAAGGCGTCGTTCTACCCGAACATCGACCTGCTCGCGACGGTCGGCGGCTTCGGCGTGACCGCGCCGTTCACCGACTTCCTGCGCGCGATGAACGGCGGCTGGACGGCCGGCCCCGCGCTGTCGCTGCCGATCTTCGAAGGCGGTCGGCTGCGGGCGCAGCTCGGCGCCGCGAACGCCGGCTACGACCAGGCGGTCGAGCGCTACAACCAGACGATCGTCGGCGCGCTCAAGGACATCGCCGACCAGGTCGTGCGAATCCGCTCGCTCGATACGCAGAAGAAGGACGCCGCGCGCTCGGTGGCGGCCAACAATCGCAGCTATCAACTGTCGCGCGAAGGCTTCCGCCGCGGGCTGACCGATTACGTGAACGTGCTGGTCGCGCAACAGCAACTGCTGCGCGCGCAGGAGACGGCCGCCCGCATCGACGCGGAACGCCTCGCCGCGCACGCGCAGTTGATGGCCGCGCTCGGGGGTGGGGTCGAGACGGGTACCGATGTGCCGAAGGACGAAGCCGCCGCCGCGGTTGCCGCGCCCGCCGCCGCATCGGGCACGAAGCCCGCGGCAGCCGTCGCCCGGCCCGCGGAAGTCGCTACCACCGGCGCGTCCGGCGTGCCGGCCGCACGGTAACGCGGAGCGTCGCCATGTCAGCCTCCTCCCCCGCTTCAACGCCCGCCGGCGGCCCGTTCGCGGCCTGGTATGCCGCATTCGGCGACTGGGCTCGCACCGACGGCGCCGCGTGGCTCTATCTGTTCAAGGCGCTGCTCGCCGCGTTCATCGCGACCGGCGTGTCGATGCGGCTCGACCTGCCCGCGCCAAAAACGGCGATGACGACGGTGTTCATCGTGATGCAGCCGCAAAGCGGCGCGGTGCTCGCGAAAAGCTTCTATCGCGTCGCCGGCACGATCTTCGGATTGATCGCGACGCTCACCTTCGTCGGGCTGTTCCCGCAGCAGCCGCAGCTGTTCCTGCTGGCGGTCGCGCTGTGGGTCGCCCTGTGCACGGCCGGCGCCGCGCGCAACCGCAACTTCCGCAGCTACGGCTTCCTGCTGGCCGGCTACACGACCGCGCTGATCGGGCTGCCTGCGTCGCAACACCCGGACGGTGCGTTCATGAGCGCAATGACGCGCGTGGCCGAAATCATGGTCGGGATCGTGTCGGCCGGCGTGGTCAGCGCCCTCGTGTTTCCGCGGACCACCGGCGAGCAGATGCGCACGACGGTGCGCAAGCGCTTCGGCAGCTTCGTCGACTACGTCGCGGCGGCGCTGTCGGGCCAGCTCGACCGCGCGCATATCGAAACCATCCACACGCGCTTCGTCGCCGACGTGGTCGGGTTCGAGGCCGCGCGCAGCATGGCCGTGTTCGAGGACCCGGACACGCGGATGCGCAGCGGCCGCCTTGCGCGGCTGAACAGCGAGTTCATGAGCGCGTCGAGCCGCTTCCATGCGCTGCACCAATTGATGAACCGGCTGCATGCGGCCGGCGCGCAGGCCGCGATCGACGCGATCGAGCCGTACTTTCGCGAGATCGCCCCGCTGCTGCTGACGCCAGCCGGCGAACCGGTACGCACGTCGGCCGATGCCGGCCACGCGGCCACGCAACTGCTCGCGTGGCGCGACGCGCTGCCGCGCCGCATCCGCGCGACGCGCGCGGCGCTCGAAACGCAGCCGGACTTTCCGCTGCTCGACTTCGATACAGCCGCCGAACTGCTGTACCGCTTCATCACCGACCTGCACGAATACGCGGCCACCTACGCGTCGCTGTCGAGCGCGACGCACGAACGCGAACGCTGGATCGAGCGCTACGAGCCGCGCACCAATGCGACGGCGATGGTGATCGCGGCGATTCGCACCGCGACCGTGATCCTCGTGCTCGGCTGGTTCTGGATCGAGACCGCGTGGCCGAGCGGCGTGACGATGACGCTGACTGCGGCAGCCACCTGCGCGCTCGCGTCGTCGACGCCGCGCCCCACCGCAATGTCCGCGCAGATGGGCATGGGCACGGCGCTCGCCGTCTGCACGGGCTTCCTGCTGACGTTCGGCATCTATCCGCACATCGACGGCTTCCCGCTGCTGTGCGTCGCGCTGGCGCCGCTGCTCGCGATCGGCATCTTCATGACGCTGAAGCCGAAGCTCGCCGGCTACGGGATGGGCTACCTGATCTTCTTCAGCTTCCTCGCCGGCCCGGACAACATCACGCACTACGATCCGACCAGCTTCATGAACGATTCGCTCGCGCTCGTGCTGGCGATGCTGGCGTCGGCGATCGCGTTCGCGGTGCTGTTCCCGCCGACCGCGCCGTGGCACAAGAAGCGGCTGTTCGCGGACTTGCGCCACCAGGCCGTCGCGGCCGGCCACGCGCGGCTCGCGGGTTTGCGCACGCGCTTCGAAAGCGGCGCGCGCGACCTGATGTACCAGGCGCACACGCTGTCGGCCGACCAGCCCGACGTGCAGCGCGACGCGCTGCGCTGGATGTTCGCGGTGCTCGAAACCGGTAACGCGACGATCGACCTGCGTCACGAGCTCGCGACGCTGCCGGCCGACCCGCGCTATGCGCCGGCGATGCCGTGGCGGCGCGCGATCGACACGATGCGCACCGCGCTGTCGGCATTGTTCACCCGGCCGAGCGCCGCGCGTTTCGACGCGACGCTCGCCGCGACCAATGCGGCGATCGACGCGACCCGGCAAACGCTCGATGCGGTCGAGCCGTCGCGCGACGAGCGCCACCGGCTGCAGCGCATCCTGAGCCACCTGCATTTCGTGCGGACCGCGCTGCTCGACCCGGAATCGCCGCTCGAGCCGCTCAACCGCAACCGCCCCGTGCATCCCCAACCAGGAGCCTCGTCATGATGCCGCGTGAAATCGCCATTCTCGATGCCTACATGCCGACGGTGGTGCTGATGTTCGTCCTCGGCGCGATCGCGACCTGGGCTGTCGACCGCCTGCTCGCCTATACGGGCCTCTACCGTCTCGTCTGGCACCCGTCGCTGTTCCGGGCCTGCCTTCTCGTCTGCATTTGCGGCGGACTGAGTCTTGCCGTTTACCGTTGATTCCGAACCATCATGATTCTCAGAAAACTCTTCGGCTTCGTCGCGACCGCCATCATCCTTCTCGTCGCGATCCTGATCGGGCGCTCGCTGTGGGTGCACTACATGGACGATCCGTGGACGCGCGACGGGCGCGTGCGCGCCGAGATCGTCAACGTCGCGCCGGACGTGTCGGGCGCGATCGTCGAGCTGCCCGTGCATGACAACCAGCTCGTGAAAAAAGGCGACCTGATCATGCAGATCGACCCGTCGCACTACCAGATCGCGGTCGAGCAGGCGCAGGCGGCGGTGGCCGCCCGCCGCGCGGAACTGCAGATGCGCCGCGACGACGCGGCCCGCCGCGCGGACCTCGATGCGCTCGTCGTGTCGAAGGAAAACCGCGAAAATGCCGCGCACAGCGCATCGAGTGCCGACGCGCAGTATCAGCAGGCGCTCGCCGCGCTCGACGCCGCGAAGCTCAACCTCGAGCGCACGCGCGTCGTCGCGCCGGTCGACGGCTACATCACGAACCTGCAGACCTTCAAGGGCAACTACGCGGTGGCCGGCCAGGCAAAGCTCGCGATCGTCGACAGCCACTCGTTCTGGGTCTACGGCTACTTCGAGGAAACCAAGCTGCCGCGCGTGAAGATCGGCGCACCGGCCGAAATGCGGCTGATGAGCGGCGGCGTGATGAAGGGCCACGTGGAAAGCATCTCGCGCGGTATCTACGATCGCGACAACCCGCAAAGCCGCGACCTCGTCGCCGACGTGAACCCGACCTTCAACTGGGTGCGCCTCGCGCAGCGCGTGCCGGTACGCATCAAGATCGACGAAGTGCCGGCCGACGTGGTGCTGTCGGCGGGCACGACCTGCACGGTCATCATCGATCCCGACAAGCAGAAGAAGTCGTAATCGCCGGGGCGTGCCGCACGCTCAGTGCGCGATGCGGAAACGCCCGACCAGCGCCTTCAGCGCCTGAGCCTGCTCGTCGAGCGCGTTCGCGGCAGCCGCCGCCTGCTCGACGAGCGCCGCGTTCTGCTGGGTGCCGGCATCCATCTGTGTGACCGCGCGGCCGATCTCGTCGATCCCCGCGCTCTGCTCGTCCGACGCCGCCGAAATCTCGCCGATGATGTCGGTCACGCGCTTGACCGCGCGCACCACGTCGCCCATCGTGCGGCCCGCGTCGTGCGCGAGCGCCGCGCCGTTCGCCACGCGCTCGACCGACGCGCCGATCAATTCCCGAATCTCCTTGGCCGCGGTCGCCGAGCGCTGCGCGAGCAATCGCACCTCGCCGGCGACCACCGAGAAGCCGCGCCCCTGCTCACCGGCGCGCGCGGCCTCGACTGCCGCGTTCAACGCGAGAATATTGGTCTGGAACGCGATCCCCTCGATCGTGCCGATGATGTCGCGAATGTTCTTCGCGCTGTCGTCGATCTCGCTCATCGTCGCGACCACCCGGCCGACGACTTCCCCGCCCGTCTCCGCGACCGCCGACGCATTGGCCGCGAGCGTGCTCGCCTGCCGCGCGTTCTCGGCGTTCTGCCGCACGGTCGACGTGAGTTGCTCCATGCTGGCCGCGGTGCGCTCGAGTGCGACGGCCTGCTGCTCGGTGCGCCGCGACAGGTCGAGATTGCCGGTGGAGATTTCGCCGGACGCGGCCGCGATGGCCTCGGCGCTCACCGCGATCTCGCCCACGGTGGCCGCGAGCCCAGTCTGCATCTCGGCCAGCGCGCGCACCATGCTGTCGCGGTCGTGGCGGGCGAGCGTGATCGGCCGCGTCAGGTCGCCGCGCGCGATATCCGCGGCAATCTCCTTCGCGAGCGCGGGCTCGCCGCCGAGCTGCGACGCGAGGCGCCGCACGACGCGCTCGGCAATCACGACGGCCAGCACGATCAGCGCGGCCGTCATCGCCGCGATCATCGCGAACGACGACGAAAAAATGGTGGCGGACGCATCGAGCGTCGCCTTCGACTTCTCGCCGCGCGTCTTCACGAGTTCGGCGACGAGTTTTTCGAGCTTGCCGGTTTCGACCAGCAGTGACACGTCCTGCGTGCCGACCTGCCAGTTCATCTGCGACAGGTCGAGCGGCTGCGCGCGCACCAGCGTGACGAAATCGCGCAGATGCGTGCTCCACGTGCCGACCGCCGTCGAGAAGGTGCGCAGCCGCGCCGAATCGCCGGCATCGTCCGGATCGGCATAGCGCTGCAGCGTGCCGAGCGCCTGGCCGATCGACGCGAGCCCCGCGCTCACCTCGGCGCCGAGTTCGTCGCGCTCCTTCGCGGTGGTCGCGGTCAGCAGCATTTTCTGCGCGCGGCTCGCGCGCAACACCTCGGCCCGCACTTCCGCCGCCGCGCGGCTCGCGACGTGGCCCTGCTCGTAGACCGACGCGATCGACGCGTTCAGCCGGCTGATCTGCCACAGCGAGAACACGCCGATCGCGAGCGTGCCGACCAGCAGGATCGCGAACGCGGCGCGCAACGTCGCCTTGACGGTCCACGGCCGGCGCGTACGACGCGCCGCGCGCGTGCGCCGAGCGGTGCGGCCGGCGGCAACGGCGGGTGCGGCGGCGGCCGCACCGGGCTGTGGATGCAAAGATGCTGCTTTCATCGAACTATCCCCGTATGGATCACGCTGCCGGAAAGGTCGGTCCCGGCGGTCCCGCGATGGCAGGCCATGCCGCGCGTCCTGCGCCCGCCCGGCGGGTAGCCGGTGCGGGGCGCGGCGCGCCTGTTGTCATTGGGTCGTTCTACGGCCGCCACCGCCGTTTCTTGAGTCCGGAAAAACACGCACCGGGCCCCGGCGCGGCCCGGCTGAAGGACGGACGCGCCGCCAGCGTTATACCTGTCCAAAAAAGGACGCACCGACCGATCCGTCACACGAATGTCCGATTCGCGATAAAACTTGGCCTGACATTCTCAATACGCCACATTACACTTCTTTGACGCATCAACGAATCGACAACGCGCCGATCCCCAACAGAGCGCGCCAGCCACCTCAACTCGTTCAGCTCACATGGAAACCAGCCTCGACTCCGGAGCCGCCGGCGCAGCCGCCGCCCAGCCGTCCGCACCGCCCGTCGCCCGCACCGTCTACCCGGTGCTCGGCGCGATCAGCTTCTCGCACATGCTCAACGACATGATCCAGTCGTTGATCCTCGCGATCTACCCGATGCTCAAGAGCCAGTTCGCGCTGTCGTTCGCGCAGATCGGCCTGATCACGCTCACTTACCAGATCACCGCGTCGCTGCTGCAGCCGCTCGTGGGCCTCTATACCGACAAGCATCCGAAGCCGTATTCGCTGCCGGTCGGCATGGGCTTCACGCTCGCGGGGCTGCTGCTGATGTCGGCCGCGCCGAATTTCCCGATGCTGCTGGTGGCCGCCGCGCTCGTCGGCTGCGGCTCGTCGGTGTTCCACCCCGAATCGTCGCGGGTCGCGCGGATGGCGTCGGGCGGCCGGCACGGGCTCGCGCAGTCGGTGTTCCAGGTGGGCGGCAATGCCGGCTCCGCGCTCGGGCCGCTGCTCGCCGCGCTCGTGATCATTCCGCACGGCCAGCACAGCATCGCTTGGTTCTCGGCGGCCGCGCTCGTCGCGATGATCGTGCTCACGCAGATCGGCCACTGGTACAAGAAGCATCCGTCGATGAAGAAGAAGGCCGCCTCGGCCGGCCACCCGACGCTGTCGCGCGGCCGCGTGATGGCCGCGATCGGCGTGCTGGTGCTGCTCGTGTTCTCGAAGTACTTCTACCTCGCGAGCATCAACAGCTATTTCACGTTCTACCTGATCGACAAGTTCCACCTGTCGGTGCAGGCCGCGCAGATCCACCTGTTCGTGTTCCTCGCGGCGGTGGCGGCCGGCACGCTGATCGGCGGGCCCGTCGGCGACCGGATCGGCCGCAAGTACGTGATCTGGGTGTCGATCCTGGGCGTCGCGCCGTTCACGATGCTGCTGCCGTACGCGAACCTGTTCTGGACGAGCGTGCTGACCGTGATCATCGGCGTCGTGCTGGCGTCGGCGTTCGCCGCGATCCTCGTCTATGCGACCGAGCTGATGCCCGGCAAGGTCGGGATGGTCGCGGGCCTGTTCTTCGGCTTCGCGTTCGGCCTGGGCGGCGTCGGCGCGGCCGTGCTCGGCCAGCTCGCCGATGCGACGAGCATTCCGTTCGTCTACAAGGTGTGCTCGTTCCTGCCGCTGATCGGCGTGCTGACGGTGTTCCTGCCGAACCTCGAAAGCAGCCGGCGCAAAAAGGCGTGACGAACGACTGGCCGCGGCGTGCGCGCTGCGGCCGGTCGAATGGTTTGGACGGGAAAGTGCGAGACGGCGGCTTCAGGCCGCCGTCGTCGCATGCAGCGTCAGGAAACGCTTGAGGATGCCGGACGAATAGCTGCTCGCGATCGCCGACAGGAAATGCGAGAACGACTGCGTCGCGTGATCGTCGGCCGTATCGGAGATCGTGCGCACGAGCGCGAACGGCACGTCGTGCTCCGCGCACACCTGCGCGATCGCCGCGCCTTCCATCTCGACCGCGAGCGCGTCCGGCAACGCGTCGCGCAGCGCGAGCACTTCCTGCTCGCTCGACACGAACCGGTCGCCGCTGATGACGAGCCCCGCGTGCAGCGCCGCGCCGGCGAGCCCGAAGCGCTCGGCGAACCGCGCGCCCTCTTCCTCGACGAACAGCGTGCATGCAGCCCGCAAGCGGGCCGTCAGCGCCGCGTCGGTCGCGAAGCGCGTGATGCCGAGCAACGGCACCTCGTAGCGCGGAAAGAGCGGCGATGCATCGAGATCGTGCTGCAGCAACGTATCGGCCACGACGACGTCGCCGATACGCACCGTGCGCGACACACCGCCCGCGACACCGGTGAACACCACGCCCGACACGCCGAACACGTGGATCAGCGCGCTGACCGTCGCGGCCGCCGCGACCTTGCCGACCCGCGCGAGCGTGACGACGCAGGCCGCGCCGTGCACGGTGCCGACGTGGTAATCGCGGCGGCCGAGCGTGACCGTCTTCATCGCGCCGTCGGCGCGCATCGCGGCGATCAGGTCGCCGAGCTCCTCGGGCAGCGCGGCCAGAATGCCGAGCGGACGGGCGGCAGGCGTCACGGCGAGGTCGACGTCCATCATTCCACCGCCTGCAGTTTCGCGACCGCGAGCGCGAGCCATTTCTCGCCGTGGCGCTTGAACTTCACCTGCGCCTTCGCATCGGTGCCGTTGCCTTCGAGCGCGGTGACCGTGCCTTCGCCGAACTTGGTGTGGAACACCTGCTGGCCGACCCGGAAGCCGGTGTCGGCCGCGCGCTGCTTGTTCGCGAACGCGGGCAGCGGCGCGGACACGGCCGCATCGACGATCTGCTCACGGCTGCCGCCGCCCGGCCGCGCGAACCAGTCACGCCCGTAGCCGGCATTGTCCGAACGCCCGCCCCAGCGCGACCCGGCCTCGACCTTCGGCGTGAGCCACTTCAGCACGTGCTCGGGCAGTTCGTCGAAGAAGCGCGAGCGCACGTTGTAGCGGGTCTGGCCGTGCAGCATCCGGCTCTGCGCGAACGACAGATAGAGCCGCTCCTTCGCGCGCGTGATCGCGACGTACATCAGCCGGCGCTCTTCCTCGAGGCCGTCCGATTCGAGCACGCTGTTCTCGTGCGGGAAGAGGCCCTCCTCGAGCCCCGTGATGAACACGGCCGCGAATTCGAGCCCTTTCGCCGCGTGCACGGTCATCAGTTGCACCGCGTCCTGGCCGGCCTGCGCCTGGTTGTCGCCGGCCTCCAGCGACGCATGCGACAGGAAGCCCGCGAGCGGCGTCATCGTGTCGGGGTTCTGTGCGGGGTCGGCGGGCGACGCCGGATCGAGCACGTCGACCGCCGGATCGTCGGTTGCGGTGCCGAGCTCGGGCGCCGCGATCGCGCCCGCGCGCAGCGGGATCGAGCGGGCCGGCGTGTCGAGCCCGTAGCCTTCCTCGGCGATGAACGCGGTGGCCGCGTTTACGAGTTCCTGCAGGTTTTCGAGGCGATCCTGCCCTTCGCGCTCGCCCTGGTAGAAATCGGCGAGGCCGCTCGCGCGCACGATGTGCTCGACGGTGTCGGGCAGGTTCATGTGCTGCGTGTCGGCACGCATCTTCGCGATCAGGTTCGCGAACCCGCCGAGGCTCGTGCCGGCCTTGCCGGTCACGTACGGAATCGCGGCGGCCATCGAGCAGCCGTACAGGCGCGCGGCGTCGGCCAGTTGCTCGACCGAGCGCGCACCGATGCCGCGGGTCGGGAAGTTCACGACGCGCGCGAATGCCGTGTCGTCGTTCGGGTTGTCGATCAGGCGCAGGTACGCGAGCGCGTGCTTCACTTCCTGCCGCTCGAAAAAGCGCAGGCCGCCGTACACGCGGTACGGAATGCCGGACGACATCAGCGTGTGCTCGATCGAGCGCGATTGCGCGTTGCTGCGGTACAGGACGGCCACTTCGCTGCGCGCCATCCCGGTATTGATCAGCGAACGGATCTCCTCGACGATCCAGCCGGCTTCCTGCGAATCGGTGCTGGCTTCGTACACGCGTACCGGCTCGCCGTGGCCGGCATCGGTACGCAGGTTCTTGCCGAGGCGGTGCGCGTTGTTCGAGATCAGCTGGTTCGCCGCGTCGAGGATGTTGCCGTGCGAACGGTAATTCTGCTCGAGCTTGATCAGGTTGCGCACGCGGAATTCGTCTTCGAAGTCGCGCATGTTGCCGACGTTCGCGCCGCGGAACGCATAGATCGACTGGTCGTCGTCGCCGACCGCGAAGATCGCGTTCTCGCCGCCCGCGAGCATCTTGAGCCACGCGTACTGCAGCTTGTTGGTGTCCTGGAACTCGTCGACGAGGATGTGCCGGAAGCGCGCCTGGTAGTGCGCGCGCAGCGGCGCGTTGTACGCGAGCAGCTCGTAGCAGCGCAGCAGCAGCTCGGGGAAATCGACGACGCCTTCGCGCTGGCACTGCTGATCGTACGCCTGGTACAGCTCGACGAACTTGCGGTTGAAGTTGTCGGTCGCGTCGACCTTGTCCGGGCGCAGCCCCTGCTCCTTCGCGTTGTTGATGAAGTACTGGACGTTCTTCGGCGGATACTTTTCGTCGTCGACGTTCGCCGCCTTCATCAGCCGCTTGATCGCGGACAGCTGGTCGGCCGTGTCGAGGATCTGGAAGGTCTGCGGCAGGCCCGCGTCGCGCCAGTGCGTACGCAGCATCCGGTTGCACAGGCCGTGGAACGTGCCGATCCACATCCCGCGCGTATCGATCGGCATCATCGCCGACAGGCGCGCCATCATCTCGCGCGCGGCCTTGTTCGTGAAGGTGACGGCGAGCACGGTGGGCGGCGACGCATAGCCCTGCTGGATCAGCCACGCGATGCGCGTGATCAGCACGCGGGTCTTGCCGCTGCCCGCCCCTGCGAGGATCAGCGCCGGTTCGTTCGGCAACGTGACGGCGGCGAGTTGTTCGGGGTTCAGATTGGCGAGCAGATCGGGCATGGAGCGGCGGCTAACGGGCGAGAAAAATGCGGACCCGACATTATAAGTCGGCCGCGCGATGCCGTTTCCGATCCGTTCGGTCGCACGCTGCCTGCGTGTTGCGGGCGGGTTGCGGACACGTTGCGGCCGCGTCCCGGCGGGCCCGCGCCGGCAAGGCGATGGCTGGCCGATGGGCATCCATTTATAATTGTCAGATTCGGCATCCAATTCACGCATTTTTCGGCAGATTTCCAACATGAGCGACAACACGCTTGCGAAGAGCTTCGAGCCCCATACCATCGAGTCCCAATGGGGGCCGGAGTGGGAAAAACGCGGCTATGCCGCCCCGGCATTCGATCCGGCCCGCCCTGATTTCGCGATCCAGTTGCCGCCGCCGAACGTGACGGGCACGCTGCACATGGGCCACGCGTTCAACCAGACGATCATGGACGGCCTCGCCCGCTACCACCGGATGCTCGGCGAGAACACGCTGTGGGTGCCCGGCACCGACCACGCCGGGATCGCCACCCAGATCGTGGTCGAGCGCCAGCTCGACGCGCAGGGCGTGTCGCGCCACGACCTCGGCCGCGAGAAGTTCGTCGAGCGCGTGTGGGAGTGGAAGCAGCAGTCCGGCTCGACGATCACCGGCCAGGTGCGCCGCCTCGGCGCGTCGACCGACTGGTCGCGCGAATACTTCACGATGGACGACAAGATGTCGGCCGCCGTGCGCGACGTGTTCGTCACGCTGTATGAACAGGGCCTGATCTATCGCGGCAAGCGCCTCGTCAACTGGGATCCGGTGCTGATGACCGCCGTGTCGGATCTCGAAGTCGTCAGCGAGGAAGAAAACGGCCACCTGTGGCACATCCGCTACCCGCTCGTCGACGGCTCGGGCTCGCTGACGGTCGCCACCACGCGTCCCGAGACGATGCTCGGCGACGTCGCGCTGATGGTTCACCCGGAAGACGAGCGCTACGTGCACCTGATCGGCAAGCTCGTCACGCTGCCGCTGACGGGCCGCGAGATCCCGGTGATCGCCGACGACTACGTCGACCGCGAGTTCGGCACCGGCGTCGTGAAAGTCACGCCCGCGCACGACTTCAACGACTATCAGGTCGGCCTGCGCCACAAGCTCGCGCCGATCGAGATCCTGACGCTCGACGCGAAGATCAACGACAACGGCCCCGAGCAGTATCGCGGCCTCGACCGCTTCGACGCGCGCAAGGCGATCGTGGCCGACCTCGACGCGCAGGGCTTCCTCGACTCGGTGAAGCCGCACAAGCTGATGGTGCCGCGCGGCGACCGCACGGGCGTCGTGATCGAACCGATGCTGACCGACCAGTGGTTCGTCGCGATGACGAAGCCGGCGCCGGAAGGCACGTTCCATCCGGGCAAGTCGATCACCGAGGTATCGCTCGACGTGGTGCGCGACGGCCAGATCAAGTTCGTCCCGGAAAACTGGACGACCACCTACTACCAGTGGCTCGAGAACATCCAGGACTGGTGCATCTCGCGCCAGCTGTGGTGGGGTCACCAGATTCCCGCATGGTACGGCGAGAACGGCGAGGTGTTCGTCGCGCGCGACGAGGAAGAAGCGCGCGCGCAGGCCGCGGCGAAGGGTTATGCAGGCGCGCTCAAGCGCGACGAGGACGTGCTCGACACGTGGTTCTCGTCGGCGCTCGTGCCGTTCTCGTCGCTCGGCTGGCCCAACGAAACGCCTGAGCTGCAGCACTTCCTGCCGTCGTCGGTACTCGTCACCGGCTTCGACATCATCTTCTTCTGGGTCGCCCGGATGGTGATGATGACGACGCACTTCACCGGCAAGGTGCCGTTCCATACCGTCTACGTGCACGGCCTCGTGCGCGACGCGGAAGGCCAGAAGATGTCGAAGAGCAAGGGCAACACGCTCGACCCGATCGACATCGTCGACGGCATCGACCTCGACACGCTGGTCGCGAAGCGCACGACGGGCCTGATGAACCCGAAGCAGGCCGCGACCATCGAGAAGAAGACGCGCAAGGAATTCCCGGACGGCATCCCCGCGTTCGGCACCGACGCGCTGCGCTTCACGATGGCGTCGATGGCGACGCTCGGCCGCAACGTGAACTTCGACCTCGCGCGCTGCGAAGGCTATCGCAACTTCTGCAACAAGCTGTGGAACGCGACGCGCTTCGTGCTGATGAACTGCGAAGGCCACGACTGCGGCGCCGACAAGCCGGAAGTGTGCGGCGCGGGCGACTGCGGCCCCGGCGGCTACCTCGACTTCTCGGCGGCCGACCGCTGGATCGTGTCGCTCTTGCAGCGCACCGAAGCCGACATCGCGAAGGGCTTCGCCGATTACCGCTTCGACAACATCGCGAGCAGCATCTACAAGTTCGTGTGGGACGAGTACTGCGACTGGTATCTCGAACTCGCGAAGGTGCAGATCCAGAACGGCACGCCGGAACAGCAGCGCGCCACCCGCCGCACGCTGCTGCGCGTGCTGGAAACGGTGCTGCGCCTCGCGCACCCGGTCATCCCGTTCATCACCGAAGCGCTCTGGCAGAAGGTCGCGCCGCTCGCCGGCCGCTATCCGCAGGGCAAGGCCGACGGCGAGGCATCGCTGATGACGCAGGCGTATCCGGTCGCGAACCTGCAAAAGCTCGACGAGGCATCCGAGCAGTGGGCAGCCGACCTGAAGGCGATCGTCGACGCGTGCCGCAACCTGCGCGGCGAGATGAACCTGTCGCCCGCGACCAAGGTGCCGCTGCTGGCGGCCGGCGACGCCGAGCGCCTGCGCTCGTTCGCGCCGTACGTCCAGGCGCTCGCACGCCTGTCCGAAGTGCAGATCCTCGCGGACGAAGCCGCGCTCGACCAGCAAGCGCACGGCGCGCCGATCGCGATCGTCGGCCCGAACAAGCTGGTGCTGAAGGTGGAAATCGACGTCGCGGCCGAGCGCGAGCGCCTGTCGAAGGAAATCACGCGCCTGACGGGCGAGATCGCGAAGTGCAACGCGAAGCTCGGCAACGAGGCTTTCGTTGCGAAAGCGCCGCCGGCCGTGGTCGAACAGGAGCAGAAACGTGTCGCGGAATTCCAGAGCACGCTCGAAAAACTGCGTGCGCAGCTCGATCGGTTGCCTGCGTAACAAACGGTAAGGTCATTTGCGTTCACTATAATGCGAACGTGAACATAGACCGTCTGACAAGTCGATTACAGGAATAAAGGTTCGATCATGTTGAAAGTCACCAAGGCGGTATTCCCCGTTGCCGGTCTCGGCACGCGGTTCCTCCCGGCAACGAAGGCGAGCCCGAAGGAAATGCTGCCGGTCGTCGACAAGCCGCTGATCCAGTACGCGGTCGAGGAAGCGATCGCGGCCGGCATTACCGAGATGATCTTCGTCACCGGGCGCAGCAAGCGCGCGATCGAGGACCACTTCGACAAGTCGTACGAGGTCGAGGCCGAACTCGAGGCGCGCGGCAAGGAAAAGCTGCTCGAACTCGTGCGCAGCATCAAGCCGAGCCATGTCGACTGCTTCTACGTGCGCCAGCCGGAAGCGCTCGGCCTCGGCCACGCGGTGCTGTGCGCGGAAAAGCTCGTCGCCGACAACCCGTTCGCGGTGATCCTCGCGGACGACCTGCTCGACGGCAACCCGCCGGTGATGAAGCAGATGGTCGACGTGTTCGACCACTATCACAGCTCGGTGATCGGCGTCGAAGAGATCCCGCCGTCGGAGACGAAGTCGTACGGGATCGTCGACGGCAAGGAATGGGAAGAGTCGATCGTCAAGATGTCGGCGATCGTCGAGAAGCCGGCGCCGGAAGTCGCGCCGTCGAACCTCGGCGTGGTCGGCCGCTACGTGCTGAAACCGCGGATCTTCGATCACCTGCGTGCGCTGAAGCCGGGCGCGGGCGGCGAACTGCAGCTCACCGATGCGATCCAGGCGCTGCTCGCCGACGAACAGGTGCTGGCCTACAAGTACCAGGGCACGCGCTACGACTGCGGCAGCAAGCTCGGCTACCTGAAGGCGACGGTCGAATTCGCGCTGCGCCACCCGGAAGTCGGTGCGGAATTCGAGACGTACCTGCGCACCCGCGACGGCGCCCAACCGACCGTCTGAACGCGGCAAGGGCGCGCTCCGGCGCGCCCGCCCTCACCTCGCGGCCGCCGCTTCAGCGCGCGTCGGCCGGCTTCACCGAGACGACGCCCGGCATGCCGCCCGCGTCGTCTTTTTTCGTCTTGACCAGCCAGCCGCTGCCGTCGCCGAACGGCACCTTCGCCAGCGCGCTCTTCACGAGCGCCGGCGCGGCCTGCTGCGTACCGGGATCGCGATCGCGCAGCGACGCCGACACGCGATAGACGTCGGCGCCCGATTTCGCATCGACGAAGCGCAGCGTCAGCACGTGACGGTACACGCGGCCCATGAACGGTAGCGCGAACGGCGCGGGCCCGTCGACCGTCACGCACGCGCTGCTCGCCGCGCCGCACCGCTCGGCGCTCGCCGCGACCGCCGCCGGCTGCGTCGCGTACGCGATCGACAGCCGGTAACGCGCGTCCTTGAGCGGCTGCGCATCGAAGCCGCGGCGCGCGAGCTCGTCGCGCACGAGCGTCTCGATCTGCCGGTATTCGGCGTCGTCCGCCTGTGCGGCCGTCCGCGCGAAGTCGTAGCCGTGCGCACCGGATGCAAATGCATTCGGCTGCCCGACCGCACTCACGCCGCTCGTCACGCCGGCGCAACCCGTCAACAGCGACGCCGCCAGCGCGGTCGCTGCCCATTGCTTTCTCATGACTTTCCCCAAATGCCTGCCGTCGCGCCCGGCCCTGTCAGGCGGACGGCTCGTCGATCGCGGGCAGCGACACCGTCACCGCGGTGCCGACACCCACTTCGCTGTCGACCGACACGCTGCCCCCATGGCGCGTGACGACCGTCTTCACGAACGCCATGCCGAGCCCGGAACCCGAGATTTCGGGCCGCTCGCCGGCATGGAATCGCTTGAAACGCTCGAACAGATGCCGCTGATCTTCCGGCGCAATGCCGTACCCCTGATCGCGAATCGTACAGAACATCCGCTTCGATGCGTGCTCGACCGTCAGCGTACACGTGATCACCGTGTCGGACGGACTGTATTTGACCGCATTGTTCAGCAGGTTCACGAAGGCGCGCGTGATCAGCGAGCGGTCCGCGCGCACCCAGCACATGTCGGTGCCCACGCCGGTCTCCACGCGAATGTGCTTCGCCTGCGCCTGCGGCCACACCTCGTCGCTCGCGTCGATCAGCACGTCGACGAGGCTCGTCACCTCGAGCTGGTACGCCTGCGACTCGGCGCGCGCCAGTTGGACGAACTCGTCGGCGAGCGACAGCGCGCGGTGCGCATAGCGCTCGATTCGCGCGAGCAGCCCGCGCATCGCGTCGCTTTCGACGCGGTCGCGCTCGATCTCGACCAGCGCGAGGATCGACGACTGCGGCGAACGCATGTCGTGCGACAGCAGGTGCAGCGCTTCCTCGCGCTGCCGCTCGGCCGCGTGCAGCTCGGTCACGTCGACGAGGCCGGCAATCCAGCCGGTCACGCGCCCTTGCGCGTTCGTACATGCCGCGTAGCGTAGCAG
>NZ_BCPP01000020.1:0-19483 GCF_016586125.1 Burkholderia sp. E168m23 | reverse complement strand
CTTGAAGCACTGGCATTACGCGCTGTTCGCCTTCGCCGGCCTCCTGGCCGCCGCGTCCTCTCACGCGCACCCCGTCTGCACCGTCGTCGCCGACGCCGCCACCGGCAAGCTGCTCGTGCAGCAGGGCGACTGCTCGACCCGCGTAACGCCGGCATCGACGTTCAAGGTCGCCATCGGCCTGATGGGCTTCGACGCCGGCGTGCTGAAGGACGAACACACGCCCACGCTCGAGTTCCACGCCGGCTACCCCGACTGGGGCGGCGCGCCGTGGCGCGAACCGACCGATCCGGCGCGCTGGATGAGGCTGTCGGTCTTCTGGTATTCGGAGCAGGTCACGCAGGCGCTCGGGCAGGCACGCTTCCAGCAGTACACGAGCGCGTTCGACTACGGCAACGCGGACGTCACCAGCAAAGCGGGCGAACTCCCCGGCATGATGGGCGCGTGGGTCAATTCGTCGCTACGGATCTCGCCGCTCGAACAGGTCGCGTTCATGCGCAAGATCGTGCAGCGGACGCTGCCCGTCAGCGCGCACGCGTATGACATGACTGCGCGCATCACGCTGCTCGACGCGCAACGGGGCGGCTGGACGGTGCACGGCAAGACCGGCACCGGCTCGCCGGGCATCCAGTACGACGCGGCACACGCGTACGGCTGGTTCGTCGGCTGGGCGACGAAGGGATCGCGCACGCTGGTGTTCGCGAACCTGATCCAGGACGACGAGCGGCAAACGCCCAATGCCGGCCTGCGCTCGCGCGACACGTTCCTCGCGGCGCTGCCGACGCTCGCCGCCGCGGCCCCGCCGCAATGAGCGCCGCTCCCCGCAACGCCCGCATCGACCTGCTGCGCGGCGTCTCGATCCTGCTCGTCCTGCTGCATCACTTCAACATCGCATATCCGCTGCGCGACACCGCGCTCGCCCGCGTGCTCGGCTGGGACACGATCCATGCGATCGTGCGCAACGGCAACTACGGCGTGACGATGTTCTTCGCGATCTCGGGCTACCTGATCACGTCGAACGCGCGCCGCCGCTGGGGCAGCCTCAGCGCGCTCGACGTGCGTGCGTTCTACGTGTCGCGCATTGCACGGATCGTCCCGTGCCTGCTTCTGCTGCTCGCGCTCGTCAACGGCCTCGCGGCGGCCGGTGTGCCGATCTTCACGAACCATGCGCCGCAGGGCATCGCCGTGTCGTACTGGCTCGTGAATCTGGCATCGCTCACGTTCTGGATGAACGTGCTGATCGGCGCGTACGGATGGGTCAACTACGCGCTCGGCGTGCTGTGGTCGCTGTCGGTCGAAGAGGTGTTCTACCTGTCGTTCCCGCTGCTGTGCATCGCGTTGCGCCGCGACACGCGGCTGTTCGCGTTCTGGCTGCTGATTGCGGCGATCGGTCCCGTGTACCGCTACACGCATCCGGGCGACGAAGGCGGCTTCCTGTACGCGTACTTCGCCTGCTTCGACGGTATCGCGATCGGCTGCTGCACCGCGCTGCTCGCCGAACGCGCGCGCTGGCAGATGCTCGCGGCGGCGCCCGTGCAATGGCTGGTCGCAGCACTGATGACCGCGCTCTATCTCGCGTGGCCGATCGCGCAAAGCCATGTGTTCGGCGTCTCGGCGATGGCGCTCGGCACAGCCGTGCTGCTGATCGGCGCACACGCCGAACACGCCCCCGGTCACGGTCGCCTGCTCGCGCCGCTGCGCTGGAGCGGCCGACTCAGCTACGAGCTGTATCTATTCCATCTGATCGTGCTCGGCGCGCTGCGCACGTTCTGGCCGCCGTCGTCCACGCAGGGCGACGGCAAGCTCGCGCTGCTCGTCGCGTACCTGGCGCTGTCGGCAGCATTGAGTGCGGTCATCGCGCGCGGCTACGCGACGCCGCTCGACCGCTTCATCAAGCGCATCGCATCGCGGCCAGCGGCGCGGATGACCGACAGCGCGCGCGTCTAGTTTTCCGCGTGCGGCGGCGAACAAAAGCCGGCGTCAACGTCAACATCCGCGTCGGAATCCCTGCCTTCGGGGAGCCGAGGACATCAAGTAGCCTGTGCTGCTCACCACGGATGCTTTCGAAATGAAAGGCGATGGTAGGAACCGGATGTGACGGCAAGATGAAGGGAAACTGGAAGGATCGGCAGGGCCGCTGAAAGGATGCGACGGGGCGCCACGTCCGGGCGCCCCGCGCGCGGCGGGTCAGCCGGCGTATTCGGCGGCAGCGCAGCGTACGGTCACGATGCGCGCAGGCGGAATATTTGCCCAGACGATCCGGCTGCCGCTGGCAACGAATGCCGAATCGCCGAGCGGATGGCGACCGGGAGGGCGCAAATCGTACGTGAACTGGATCATCACGCCGTCGGCCGACAGCACCCTCTGACATTGACCGACGATCGCCGCCACGTCCTCGCGCGGCAGCGTGCGCAGCGGCAGGCACGACACGATCGCATCGACCGTGGCGCCCGGCGGCAACAGCCGTTCGAGCCGCCGCGCGTCGCCCGACACGATCGAGATCCCGGGAAAGCGCCGCCGCAGATGCTGCACGAACGCCGGCGAGCGTTCGACCACCACGAGGCGCCGCGGCGCGACACCGCGCTCGAGCAGCGCCGCGGTGATCGCGCCGGTGCCGCCGCCGAGCTCGACGACCAGCCCGTCGCCATCCGGCACCGCGTCGGCCATTTCGCGCGCCAGATGCCGCGAACTCGGGCACAACGCGCCCACCGCGGCCGGCCGGCCGACCCACTCGCGCACGAACAGTGCCGAGACACGCCACGCGTTCGGCCACATCATAGGCAGGCCTCCGGCGCTTGCGCGGTTGGCGGCGGTGTGCCGATGACGGCACGGAACGGGGCTACGGCGACACGGGCAAGGTTCATGTGCATCCTCCTCGGCGAATCGGTCCGCCGCGGGGCGCGCGACGGTCAATCGATTCTAGGAAACGCAAACTTAAGGCGACGTGAAGATTGACCCTGATTCGCCTGACCAATTCGTGCCCGATCACCCGTCGATTTGCGGTTGGCGATCGACGCTCTGCTGAAGTGGGCGGGATAACGCTCGGCGACGATCCGGATCTGCTGGGGCGCCATCTCGATCGCGGCGAGATCGTCGGCCGTCAGCGCTACGACGGTCGAAATAGGGTCAGTATTTCAGCGCGCGGCGTCTCTGCTGCCGCTGCTCGCCGAAGCCGTGCGCGAGCGGGCAGCACAGCCGAGTTGTGAACCGCGCGCCATGCTCACCGCACGACGCGCGCGCCTACCGTCACCGCAAGTTGGTTCTCGCGAGTTCCACGATTTCGTCACCGCGCCCGCTGAGGATAGCGCGCAGCATGAACAGGCTGAAGCCCTTCGCATGCGCGAGCTCGATCTTCGGCGGCATCGCGAGCTCGTACTTCGACGTGACGACGTCCACCACCGCCGGCCCGTCATGCTCGAACGCCGTGCGCAACGCGTGCTCGACGTTCTCCGAATGCTCGACGCGCACGCTGAAGATACCGGCGCCCTTCGCGATCGCCGCGAAGTCGGTCGGGCTCAGATCGACGTTCGTGTCGAGATAGCCGGCCGCCTTCAGCTCCATCGACACGAAGCCGAGCAGGCTGTTGTTGTACACGACGACCTTGATCGGCAGCTTGAGCTGGCGCGCGGTCAGCAGATCGCCGAGCAGCATCGACAGCCCGCCGTCGCCCGACAGCGACACGACCTGCCGCCCCGGATGCGCGCCCTGTGCGCCGAGCGCCTGCGGCATCGCGTTCGCCATCGACCCGTGATTGAACGACCCGTGCAATTGCCGCTTGCCGTTCATCGTCAGGTAGCGCGCGGCCCACAGCGTCGGCGTGCCGACGTCGGCCGTGAAGATCGCATCCTCCGCCGCGACTTCGTCGACGATCTTCGTCAGATACTGAGGATGGATCGCGCGGCCCGGCGGCTCGGCCACCGCGAGATCGTCGAGCCCCTTGCGCGCGGCCGCGTAGTGCTTCAGCGCGTTCTCGAGGAACCGCCGCTGCGTCTTGCGCGTCAGCCGCGGCAGCAGCGCCGCGATCGTTTCCTTCACCGTGCCGACGAGCCCGAGCGCGAGCGGCGCGCGATGGCCGAGCTGCGAGCCCTTCCAGTCGATCTGCGCGATCTTCGCGTTGGCCGGATAGAACGGCCGGTACGGGAAATCCGTACCGAGCATCAGCAGCGTGTCGCACGACTCCATCGCGTGATAGCCGGAACTGAAACCGATCAGCCCCGTCATCCCGACGTCGAACGGGTTGTCCCATTCGACGAACTGCTTGCCGCGCAGCGCATGCACGACCGGCGCGCCGAGCGTGTCGGCCAGCGCGACCACCTCGTCGTGCGCGCCCTGCGTGCCGCTGCCGCACAGCAGCGTGACCGCATCCGACCCGTTGAGCAGCGCCGCGAGCCGGTCGAGATCGGCATCGGCCGGCAGGATCGACGGCGGCGCCGATTCGCTCCACGCCGGCGCCTCGTCCGGGCCGTCGCCGAGCGCGATGTCGCCCGGCAGCACGATCACCGCCACGCCGCGCTCCTCGATCGCGGTGCGCATCGCCCGCGCCAGCACGCGCGGAAACTGCGACGCGTTCGTCACGAGCTCGGCGAAGTGACTGCATTCGCGGAACAGCTCCTGCGGATGGGTTTCCTGGAAATAGCCGAGACCGATCTCGGTCGACGGAATGTGCGCGGCGATCGCGAGCACCGGCTGGTGATTGCGGTGGCAGTCGTACAGCCCGTTGATCAGGTGCAGGTTGCCGGGCCCGCAACTGCCCGCGCACACCGCGAGCCGCCCGGTCGACGCGGCGTCGGCGCCGGCCGCGAACGCCGCGCTTTCCTCGTGCCGCGTGTGCATCCAGCGGATCGAGCCGAGCTGGCTCAGGCTGAACGACAGGCCGTTCAGGCTGTCGCCCGTCACGCCCCAGATGCGCTCGACGCCCGCTGCCGCCAGCGTCTTCGCCAGGTATTCCGCCATCGTCTGTCTTGCCATGATGCCCTCGCTCGTTGATCGGTCGTCGATTGATCCGGCGGCGGCGCCTGCGGCCTTCGCCGAGATGACGGGACGAGCATACGCGATCGCGCCGGGCGGCGTCGTGACGGTGCAAGCGGCATGGCATGCGCGACAGCGCGGCCGGGCCCGTTCGCGCGGTCAGCCCGCTCTTTCCGCGCGATCGGAAGAGCGTCGCTGCCGCCTGGGCAATCCGTGCACGCGGGCCGACACGAGCTCGACCGGACGCCGCTTCGTCCGAAAGCGTCCACCCGGCCACGCGCGGACGTCATGCGCTATACCGGCAGCGCATGCGTCGACAGGATCTCCTTGAGCACCATGAACGAGCGCACCTGCCGTACCCCGGGCAGGTACAGCAGCTGTTCGGCATGCAGCCGATTGAAGCTGTCGTTGTCGCGCGTACGAACGAGCATGAAATAGTCGAATTCGCCGGTCACGACATGGCATTCGACACACCCTGACACTTTCTGCGCGGCCTTCTCGAACGCGGCGAACGTTTCCGGCGTCGAGCGATCGAGCACGAAGCCGATCACGACCAGCATCCCGGCACCGAGCGGCTTCGGGTCGAGCAGCGCGACGATGCCGCGAATCAGCCCCATTTCCTTCAGCCGCTCGACGCGCCGCAGGCATGCCGGCGCGCTCAGCTTCACTTTCGCCGCGAGGTTCACGTTCGAGATCGAGGCGTCCTGCTGCAGTTGCCGCAGGATCGCGCGGTCGATGCGGTCGAGCGCCGGTGCGGCGTCGGCGGGTGATGCGCTGCCGCGGTCTAATTTCATTGCGCCAATCTCCTTTTCAGCGAATCGTAATTGTTTATTTTTAATTCACAGCGTCGATAAAGTAGGTCGACGCAATTCATTTCGCAAGCTCATTTCCCGCGCTTCTGCCTATCATTTTCGTCATCGGCGCACGGCCTGCCGGCCGCGCCCGAACGATCCGATTTCCCGCCTTGTTCCCCTTCCGGAGCCCCGCCGATGAATCTGCAACGCTTCCCCCGTTATCCGCTGACGTTCGGCCCGACGCCCATCCAGCCGCTCAAGCGCCTGAGCGCGCATCTCGGCGGCAAGGTCGACCTGTATGCGAAGCGCGAGGACTGCAACAGCGGCCTCGCATTCGGCGGCAACAAGACGCGCAAGCTCGAATATCTCGTTCCCGACGCGCTCGCGCAGGGCGCCGACACGCTCGTGTCGATCGGCGGCGTGCAGTCGAACCAGACCCGCCAGGTCGCGGCCGTCGCCGCGCATCTCGGAATGAAATGCGTGCTCGTGCAGGAGCACTGGGTCAACTATGAAGATCCGGTGTACGACCGGGTCGGCAACATCCAGTTGTCGCGGATGATGGGCGCCGACGTGCGGCTCGTCTCCGACGGTTTCGACATCGGCATTCGCCGCAGTTGGGAAGAAGCGATGGAGAGCGTGCGACAGGCGGGGGGCAAGCCGTATCCGATTCCGGCCGGCTGCTCCGAGCATCCGCTCGGCGGGCTCGGGTTCGTCGGCTTCGCGGAAGAAGTGCGGGCGCAGGAAGCGCAGCTCGGCTTCAAGTTCGACTACGTCGTCGTCTGCTCGGTGACGGGCAGCACGCAGGCGGGAATGGTCGTGGGCTTCGCGGCCGACGGACGCGCGGACCGCGTGATCGGCATCGACGCATCGGCGAAGCCGGAACAGACACGCGAACAGATCACGCGCATCGCGCGGCATACGGCCGAGCTGGTCGAGCTGGGCCGCGATATCGTCGAACAGGACGTCGTGCTCGACACGCGTTACGGCGGACCCGAATATGGTCTGCCGAGCGACGGCACGCTGGAAGCGATTCGGCTGTGCGCACGGCTGGAAGGCATGCTGACCGATCCCGTTTATGAAGGGAAATCGATGCACGGGATGATCGACAAGGTGCGGCTCGGGGAATTCGAGCCGGGGTCGAAGGTGCTGTATGCGCATCTCGGCGGGGCGCCGGCGTTGAGTGCGTATAACGGGATTTTTCGCAACGGGTGACGTCGCTTTTCGAGACAGTTCGCACTCAACGGCCCCGGTACCCAAACCGACACACGTATAAATTGAAATGCCGCCGGCAAACCGGCGGCAAAAGATGCGTCCACGGATGCGGCGCACCTGAGGCACTCGATTCAACGTGCTCGGATCGTGCTAGTTGCAACGACTCGCGCAATGCAGCAGCGGGCAACGCGCCCGCTTAGTTCTGCGTGAGCGGATTTAGCGTCGTGCACAGGAAGCCCGTGCAGTTCTTCGGCGTGAAATAGAACGACGCCGTCACCGGCGCGGGGGTGCCGAGCGCGATATCGCTCAGATAGGCGGCGCCCTGCGCGCCGAACGTATTCGCCTGCTGCACGAAGCTCGCGCCGGTCGACTGGATCGCGGCCGACTCGTACGAGAAGGTCGGCGACTGCGTCTGGTC
This sequence comes from Burkholderia sp. E168m23, assembly GCF_016586125.1. Lineage (NCBI taxonomy): Bacteria > Pseudomonadati > Pseudomonadota > Betaproteobacteria > Burkholderiales > Burkholderiaceae > Burkholderia > Burkholderia sp. E168m23. The sequence goes on along the minus strand of NZ_BCPP01000020.1, from coordinate 12,094 downwards.
CTTCACGTAGATCCACGAGATCGCGGTGCCGAATGCCATCCCGCCCTTCGCGCGATAACCCTTCGCCCCTTCGCTGTTGGCCTGTGCGACGAAGTCGCTGACCGTCGACGTCGGCGCCAGCGCGTCGTACGTATAGGTCGCGTTCGACGCGTTGTTCTTCATGTACACGTTCGCCTGCACGGCGCCCACCATCAGCGGGCCGAGGAACCAGTAGCCCGACTGGCCCTGGCCGTTCGCCTGCGTGAGGAACGCGTTGGCATCGGCCGGCAGGCCGGTCGTCGTGTACGTGTAGGTGGCGGACGAACCGCCATCCTTGCGATAGAGATCGCCGTACGTGAGCGGCCCTTCGTAGCGGTAGCCGCTCGCCCCTTGCGCGTTGGCCGCGTTGACGAAGGACGTCATGTCCGCCGGCGCCGTCTGCAACTGGTACGTGTAGGTCTGCGCGGTGCCGTCGTTCACGAAGATCGACTGCGTTCCGCCGTTGCCCGCGGTGTAGAAGTAGTCGCCCAGATAGCGATAGCCCTTCGCGCCTTCGTTGTTGACCAGCGTCAGGAAACTCGCGCGATCGGCCGCGACAGGCTGCGCCTCGTAGCGCCACGTCAGCGTGCTGCCGCCCGAGCCACCCGAACCGCCGTTGCCGCCGGAACCCGTGCCGCCCGAACCGGTGCCGCCGCTTCCGCCGTTGTTGCTCGTGCCCGATCCGCCGGACGCCGCGGGCGAGGAATTGTCGTCACCGCCGCCGCAAGCGGTCAGCGCGAGGCAGGTCAATGCGATCAGTGCAACGGCTTTCATCGGGGTCACCTTCTGAACGAACAGGACGAACGCAGCCCGTACGCGCGAATCACGCCGCACGCACCGGCCATCACGAATCAAGAATCAGAAATCAGGAATCGGCCGGCGGCATCCCGCCGGCCCGGCAACGTCAGTTCACCTGCAGCTGGCCACCGCGGCCCAGCCCGCCCTTCACGTCCTGCGCCTTGTAGCTGCGCAGCGCGACGACCATCTTGTTGTACGCGTCGATGAACGCCACGACCGTCGCCTTGCCTTCCGGCGTCGACGAGAAGCCCGCCAGCGCGCCGCCCACGCCGCCGCCGAAGCCGCCCAGCGCCGCGCCGTAGTTCGTCGCCGTCGAGCTGCCTTCCGACGCCGCGATCTGCACCGCCGAGCGCACGTCGAACAGCGTCAGCGTCACCACCGACGCCTTCGTCTGCAGGTGGCCCGCCACCGCCGCCACCGCGCTGTTGCCGATCAGCCCGCCGATCATGCTGCCGATCCCGCCGATCGGCGAATCGTTGATCACGATCTGCGGCTCCATGTAGTAGTCGGCCGCGACACGCTGGCCCTTCTGCTGCTTCGAGCCCGCGCGGTATTCGCCCGAGTTGCGCTGCAGCTGCGTGATGCGCGACAGGCGCGCGTCGCTCTTCTGGTTGCCGATCGACGTGATCACGAAACAGTTCGACTGCTGCACGGCCAGCCGCAGCAGCGGATCAATGCTCGTCACCTTGGTGGCGCTGCCGAACTGGCCCCACCAGTCGGCGTTGCGGCCGTCGTCGACGGCGATCGTGCCGAGCGGCGACGTGCAGCGCTGCAGTTGCGAATCGGCGCCGGCGCTCGCGCCGCCTGCCGCCGCGCCCGTCACGCCCGCGTTCTGGCCGCCGGGCGTCACCACGCCGCCGCAGCCCGCGACGGACGCGCCAAGCGCTGCCACCAGCGCACCTTGAGTGAGACGTTGGGAAAGGTTGGTCTTCATGTCGTTGTCGATCGATTAGAGTCGTTGTTCGGCTTATGTGTCCGTGCGAACTTCGATAAGCCCCCCGGCGTGGCGCGCGATGGTGGTCTCCCCGCGGCTGCCCCGTTGCCCGATGCCCGGTCAGTAGTACCAGTACGTCTGCTGCCAGACGCCGTAGTACGGATAGCCCGAGTACCAGTAGCCGTAATAGGTGTCACGCCATTGCGTGCGCCATTTCCAGTCTTCTTCGTCCTCTTTCTTCGCCTTGCGCGCGAGATCGAGCAGCTTTTTCGATTCCTTGTCGCCGCGAGCGGCCGCGATCGACAGCCACTTCTCCGCTTCGCGCGCATCCGAGCCCATTTCCTCGAGACCGAACAGGTAGAAACTGCCGAGCGCCTTCTGCGCGTTCAGGTCGCCGCGCTCGGCCGCTTCGCGCATCCACTTGAGCGCCTGATAGCTGTCCTGGCGCACGCCGTCGCCGCGGAAATAGCGCAGGCCGAGGTCGTAGGCGGCCTTCGGCTGGGTTTTCGCGGTTTGCTTGAGCGCGGCGATGCGCGGATCGTCCCGCTCTTCCGCATCGTCCCTTTTTTGATAGGAGACCTGATCTTTAGGGCGATCGGAACAACCTGTGTCGTCGCAGATCCGTACCGTGCTGGCGGTGACCGACGGGTCTTGCGCGCACGCGGCCAACAGCAACAGCAGCCCCGGTGCGAGTAGACGGCGATACATGGGTACTTTCCTCAAGTTTTATTGGCGCCGCAATTCTTCGAGCTATCCCACCCCGTGAGCTCGTACCTGGTTGCGCGCGGCGCAGCGGATACAATTTCATCCGCCAACGCCGACACGCAGTCCTAGGCTCTCTCAGGTTCTCTCTTCGAATCGTTCCATCACTATTTCATTGCTGCCGATTTTCGCTGCCCGACCGGGGTCAGCAACGCTCTCCAAACATGACGCAACAAACAATAGTGACGTGGTGAGCAATAATAATGGAGAAAAACGGCATGTCAAGGCCCTTGGCGTGTTTGAAGTTTGCGTGACACGTCAGTTTTGATATGCTCTCCCTCGCCAAAAACCCTGGAGACCCCATCGAGATGTCCACCACCGAGCAGGCCAACGTCGATCTCATCACCGCCAACAAGGTGCGCGATCTCCTGAACCGGAACGGCATTCCGCCGCGAAGTCACAACACGACGATCGCCAACGTGCTCGGGCTGAGTTTCTCGGTCGTCACGCGCAAGATGAAGGGCTTGATCCCGTGGAACCTGTCGCAGTTGCAGGACATCGCGACGCACTTCGGCGTGCCGCCCGCGATCCTGCTCGACGACAAGGGCACGCAGCCGGCCGCGGCCGAGATGATCGACGCGACATTCGTGATCGAGTCGAAGCGCTTGCGCTGCCGCGCCGCGATCTCGACGAAGGCCACCAGCCAGATCGAAACGGATTTCGTCGCGCTGCAGTGGCAGGGCGAATGGATCGTCACCGAGCGCGAGCACGCGCGCGAGGGCCGCACGTATCCGGTCGACGTGATCGAGCTGCGCTCGGCGCAGCCGAACGTGTATGCGGCGCGGATCGCCGTGGTCGACGATTCGCACGACGTCGCCGAAACGGTCTGTGAATATTTCATCGAGAAAGGCGTGAACGCGATTCCGTACTTCGACGGCGCGAGCTTCCGCAAGGCGCTGGAGGTCGAGGATTTCGACGGCTACATCCTCGACTGGATGCTCGGCGACCAGACGGCCGCCGAACTCGTGCGCGGCATCCGCTCGAGCGAGAACAGCGGCGCGCCGATCTTCCTGCTGACCGGCAAGATCTCGACCGGCGAAGCGAGCGAGGACGAAATCGCGCACATCGTGTCGCACTACAACGCGCGCTGCGAAGAAAAGCCGGTGCGCCTGCCGATCCTGTTCGCGGAAGTCGCCCGCGAACTGAAACTCACGCTGCCGGCGGCGTCGGCCGCGAACTGAGAACCGGAAACCGCGGCCGGAACGACAACCCGCTACCCGCACCACCAGACCGAGGGAAAGACATGCGCGTTTCAACCATCTGGATCAAAAGCCTGCTGACGGCATGCCTGCTCGGGATGACCGTCGCGGCGTGGGCGGCGGCGTCGTTCACGTTTACCGTCGACGGCAAGATCAGCAAGAGCAACCAGCAGGGGAAGATGACCTACGTCTTTTCCGAGCAGGCGCTGATGGCGCTGCCGCAGCATACGATCGTCACGTCGACGAGCTGGACGCCGAAGGCGACCTTCACCGGCCCGCGCCTGTCCGACGTGCTGAAGACGGTCGGCGCGCACGGCACGCAGATCGAATTTCGCTGCATCGACGAATACACGTTCACGATTCCCGTGTCGGACGCCGACAAATACGGCGTGATCCTCGCGCGGACGATGAACGGCAAGGTGCTCGGCAACGACAACTACGGCCCGCTGTGGATCATGTATCCGCGCGACCAGTATCCCGACGAGCTGAAGACGCCGCTCGGCGAGGCCAAGTTCGCGTGGCAGATCATCGGTCTGACCGTGAAGTGACATGACGCGGCGGCGATGGAAAAATAGAAAAATCATCCTGGTCCTCGGCTCGCTGTGGATCATGGGGTTCGCCGCGTGGGCGTTCCTGCTGTGGGATCTCCTCGCCACCTCGGTCAACGAGGGCGTGCTCGAGGGGCCGCGCGAAGGCGTGTTCTGGACCGCCGCGCAATACCGCAACGTGTATACCCGCTTCGATCGCCAGCTGATTCTCTACGCGACGCGCGAGGACGATGACTTCGATCACCTGCAGATGCAGCTCGACAGCCTGTCGGTGTCGTTCGGGTTCCTGCAGCGGCCCTCGGAAGTGTCCCAATACTGGCTGCGCATCCCGCGCGCGCGCAATGAGATCGACGCGCTCGGCGAATTCATGACGCGCCTGAAGCGCGAGGTGCCGCTACTGCGCGACTCGCCGAAGCAGGCGCGTCAGGTGATCGACGAAGTCAACGCGTACTGGCCGAAAGTCAACGGCCTCGCGAACTACTTCCGCGCGATCGAAATGGCGCAGCGCGATTTACACGTTCCATCAACTGAAGGACAAGCAGCGCGCGATCCTGATCCTCGGCATCGTGCTCGGCGTGATCCTGTGCGCGCTGTTCCTGCTGCTGTTCTATACGATGCGCACGCGCGACGACCTGCTGGAGCGGCAAAACGCGGCGCTCGATGCGGAGCGCAAGGCGTCCGACCGCGCGTTCGAGATGATCGAGGCGAAGAACGCGTTCCTCGGGATGGTCAGCCACGAGCTGCGCACGCCGCTGCAGGCGATCTGCGGATCGATCGAGATCCTGCTCGCGCGCCCGCAATCGGATGCGAACCTGAAGACGATCCGGCGGCTGCAGAATTCCGCGCTGTCGCTGGAGGCGCTCGTCAAGGACCTCACCGACTACATCAAGCTGCGCTCGACGAAGCGCGTCGCCGAACTCGATACCGTCGGCATCGCGCCGCTGCTTGCCGAAGTGCTCGAACCGCTGCGCGAGAGGATCGCGACGAAACGGATCACGGTCACGCAGCACGTCGAGCCGGCCGGCCTCGCGATCTGCTCAGATCGCAAGCTGCTGCGACAGGTGCTGTCGAACCTGATCGAAAACTCGGTCAAGTACACGACCGGCGGCTCGATCACGGTGGCGATCACGCTCGCCGATGCGCCGGCCGGCCAGCAGGTGAGGATCGCCGTACGCGACACCGGCGCGGGCATCGCGAAGCAACATCTGTCGAAGATCTTCGAGCCGTTCTATCGCGCGAACGACGCGGTCGGGCTGCACGTGGACGGGATCGGCATGGGGCTCGCGGTCGTGCGCGAAATCGTGACGACGCTGCGCGGGCATGTGGACGTGCGCAGCGTGGTCGGCGAAGGCAGCGAGTTCGTCGTGACGCTACCCGTCGAAGTGCCGGGCGTCGACACGGCCGGCACCGTGGCAGGCGATGCGCCCGCGCTGCCGCCCGTACCGGCGCACTGCGGCCGGCGCGCGCTGATAGTCGACGACAACGACAACGCGCGCGAAACGCTCGGCGCGATGCTGTCGGCGCTCGGCCTCGAGGTGGATCTGTGCGGCACCGGGCAGGAAGGCGCCGCGCGCTTCGGTACGGGCCGCTACGATCTCGTCGTGCTCGATCTCGAACTGCCGGACCTGAGCGGATTCGACGTGGCGCGGCGCATTCGCGCGATGGCGCAACCCGATGGCAATGGCAATGGCGATGGCCGGCGTCCGGCGATCCTCGGCGTCAGCGCGTATGAATCGGCCGCGCTGCGCGAGAACCAGCGGGTATTCGACGCGTTCCTGCCGAAGCCGGTTCACCTTCGCGAACTCGGCGCGCTCGTCGAGAAGCTGCTCGCCTGAGCGCGGCGTCACGCGTTTCCTACCGCTCGTCCGCTCGCTTATTCGCCGATCAGATGCAGCACGATGTCACGCCGGTGCGCCGCGCGGCGATGCTCGAACACGTAAATCCCCTGCCACGTGCCGAGCACCATGCGTCCGTGCTCGACCGGAATCGACAACTGCACCTGCGTGAGCGCCGTGCGCAGATGCGCGGGCATGTCGTCGGCGCCTTCGGTGTCGTGTTCATAGCGCGTGTCATCCTCGGGCGCGAGTGTCGCGAAATAGCGTTCGATATCGCGCTGCACCGACGGGTCCGCATTCTCCTGGATCAGCAGCGACGCCGACGTATGGCGGCAGAACACGGTGAGCAGGCCGGTGCGGATCGCCTGCTGGTCGACGAACGCGCGCACCTGCGGCGTGACTTCGACGAGCCCGCTGCCACGCGTATCGACACCGACGTGCGTAATCGCCTGTTGCATCGCCATGACCTCAGGCCAGCGCGGCGAAGCCGTCGGCTTCGATCTGTTTCGCATCGGCGGGGCGCACGACGCGCGCGACTTCGACCCCATCGCGCAGGAAGACCAGCGTCGGCCACAGCTTCACGCCGAACGAGCGGCCGAGCGGACGGCCGGGGCCGTCCTCGATCTTCAGGTGCCGCACGGCAGGATGCGCGGAGAACGACGCCGTGATCGCAGGCTGCGCGCCTGCGCAGATCCCGCACCAGTTCGCGCCGAATTCGATGACGGTTGCGCCGCCCAGTGCGTCGACTTCCGCGCGGGTCGGCGCGTTGGCGGTATAGCGTTGCTCGGTGTCCATCAGGCCCTCGTGTGCGTTGGCGGAACGTGACTGCACGCGCCGGCGCGATGCGGGCGCGTGCGGCCTTCGATTTCTTACTGTAGCGGAAAAGCCCGCGCGCTGCCGGCGCGGTCCGCGCGCATCGTCCGGAATGACACGACAAGAATCGGAGCGCCGCATCGCCGCGACGGGATCAGCATGGGAACCGATCCCGTCAACGAGGCTTCGACCATGAATGCGCCGCATTGCGTCACCGAACCGAACATCCTCTACTTCGGCACGCCCGTCGTGCTGGTCAGCACGCTGAACGAAAACGGCACGGCCAATCTCGCGCCGATCTCGTCCGCGTTCTGGCTCGGCTGGCGCGGCGTGATCGGCATCGCCGCCAGTTCGCAAACCACCCGCAACCTGCTGCGCACCGGCGAATGCGTGCTGAACCTGCCGTCGTCGGCGCAGGCGGACGCGGTCGACCGGATCGCGCGCACGACGGGCACGTACCCGGTACCCGACGGCAAGCGCGCGAAAGGCTACGTATTCGAACCGGACAAGTTCGGCACGGCCGGGCTGACCGAAGCGGCATCGCAAACCGTCACGCCGCCGCGCGCGCTCGAATGCCCGGTGCACATGGAGGCGGTCGTCGCGGCCACCTACGGAATCGGCGAGGACACGCCCGACCTGCGCGGCCGCATCCGCGTGTTCGAGCTGCGCATCCAGCGCGTGCACGTGCATCCCGACCTGCTGATGGACGGTCATCCGGACCGCATCGATCCGGACAAGTGGTCGCCGCTGATCATGAGCTTCCAGAAGTTCTACGGGCTAGCGCCGCGGCAGGTGCATCCGTCGCGGCTCGCCGAAATTCCCGAACGCGCGTATCGCAGCCCCGACATCGAGCGTTCGCGCGACGCGGGCACGCTGGCCGGTAGCGCACGGTAATGAAGCGCGCGGGAGAACGCCTGTGAATTCGATACGCCGCCCTGCTGCCACCCGTGCGGCCGATGTCGCCGCGCCGGCCCGGCACCGCCTCGTACTGCCGGCGCTGTGCATCGCCGTGCTGATCGCGCAGATCGACACGGCGATCGTCAATCTCGCGACCGAACCGATCGGCGCCGCGTTCGGCGCCCGCGTCGCCGCGCTGCAGTGGGTGATCGACGCGTACAACCTCGCGTATGCGGTGCTGCTGCTGCTCACGGGCGGCCTGATCGACGACCTGTACGGCCGGCGGCGTGCATTCGTGCTCGGCGCGACGGTGTTGAGCGGCGCGTCGGTCGTGTGCGCGCTCGCGCCGACGCTGGCGTGCTGATCGCGGGCCGCACGCTCGCCGGCGCGGGCGCCGCGCTGCTGATCCCCGCGTCGCTCGCGATCGTCCGCGTGCTCTGGCGCGATCCGGCCGAACGCGCACGCGCGCTCGGCATCTGGGCCGCGTGCGGCGGCATCGCGATGATCGTCGGCCCGACGCTCGGCGGCGTGCTGATCCACGCGTTCGGCTGGCGCAGCATCTTCGGCGTCGTGATTCCGTTCGGCATCGCCGCGATCGCACTCGCCAGCGCCGTCGTGCCGGAATCGGCCGATCCGCGGGGCCGGCGCTTCGATCCGGCCGCCCAGGTGCTCGGTGCGATCGCGATCGGCTGCGTCGTATTCGCGACGATCGACGCGCGCCACGACCCGCTGCGCGCGCCGCTGCTGATCGGGACCGGCGCGGCCGCGATCGCGCTGTTCGTGCGGATCGAACGGCGGCTCGGCACGGCCGCGCTCGTGCCGCTCGACCTGTTCGCGAATCGCGCGTTCCGCGGGATGCTGGTCGGCAACGGCGCGATGACGTTCGGCGGCTACGGGATGCTGTTCGTGCTGCCGCTCGCATGGCAAAGCCACCACGTGCTCGATGCCACCGGTGCCGGCCTCGCGCTGCTGCCGATGTCGGTGCCGTTCGCGCTCGTGTCGTTCGGCTCCGGTGCCGTTGCGGCCCGCGTCGGCGCACGCACGGCCGGCGCTGGCTGCGTCGCGCTGATGGGGCTCGGGCTCGCCGCGATCGGCATCGGCGCGGCCGGGTCGACGAATCCGCACGCGCCGATGCTCGCGTGGGCCGAGGCGGGGCTCGCGCTGACCGGCACGGGCCTCGGCCTCGCGGTCGGCTCGCTGGCCGCGACGGCCGTCGGCGCGGTCTTCGGCGTCGCGCTGCTGGGCGCGCTGTACGACGCGTGCGGCGGCGGCGCGTCGGGGCTGCGGGTCGCGATGCTGACGGGCAGCACGCTGCAGCTCGCGGGCGCGGCGCTCGCGTGGCGCACGGCCGGCACCGGCACGCGGGCCGGCGCACCGAGGCCGATCGGATAAGATACGGCCGGCCACGCACCTTGGCCCATGACCGAACCGACGGAGTGTTTTCAGTGATTCAACCGACCGAAGTATTCAAGGACAACCTCGCGCAACTGCCGGCCATCGACGGCATCGCGCGCATCGATCTCGTCGGCGCGAACGGCGACGTGGCCGCGACCATCGAGAACCAGCCGGGCAAGCAGGGCTCGCTCGCGGTGTACCACTATCTGAAGCAGACGTTCGGCACGCTCGACGCGAAAGCGGCCGAGCACGGCCTCGCGGTGTTCGCCGAGCATACGGCCGACGCGCGCAATCGTCCGGGCGCGCACCCGAACGTCGATCGTCTGCTGGCGATCGTGGCCGGCGGCGACGCACTGCGCATCGACGTCGTCGCGAAGGACTGAGTCGGCGGCGACACGCACGCGTGCCGCCAGGCGGCGCGCGCGACCGTGGCGGACCGGCGAAAAAGCGCTTGCCCCGCCCGTCCCACTTTCCCCAGAGACAACCAGCGTGCTTCCTTCCGTTGCCTCACCGCTCAGCCGGCATCTGGCGTCGATCGTTTCGATCGCGGTACTTGCCGGCGCCACGTTCGGCGGCACGGCATCGGCCGAGCCGCTGCGCACGGCCTCCGATATCGCCGGAGCGTCGCTCGTGCCGCTCGGCACGCTGCCGCACTCGCCTGAAAGCGGTTCGCTCGATCCGTTCTGCACGCAATATCGCGCGAAGTCGACCACGGCGGCCGGCCGCGAAGTCGCGAAGCGCGACTGGATCGTGACATCCGAGGCACCGCTCGGGCACTACACGGTCGTGAGCTTCGCGAGCGGATTCAACGCCGGCACGAGCGCGATCTGTTTCGCGCGCAACGGCAACCTCGGCGTATTCGACGGCGCGACGCTCGTCGCGCTCGGCTACACGGCGCGCAAGGCAGGCTGGCAGCTCGGCTCGGTCGATCGTCTGGAAAACGGTGCACTGCTCGTCTGGGGCGGCGACGGCCCCGGAGCGCCCGTCGGCGAGCTGCACGAGGAAAACGGCGGCCTGCGGCTGACCCGCGTAGCCGCCGAAAGCACGCACTGCAGCGGCCGCGCGGTCGTGCCGAACGTATACGGCAAGCCGCTCGACGCGGCCCGCAAGATACTGATCGCGCATGGCTGGCAACCGCTGCGGCCGCGCGAGAAGCCGGACGCGATGGACGGGGCTGCAACGCTCGCGAAGCACGGCATTATCGAAGCCGAAGCGTGCTCGGGCACCGGCGTCGGGTATTGCGCGCTGCGCTACCGGAATGCGGCCGGCGTGCTCGGCGTGACGACGGTGGGCGGCGAGCCGGACCGGCCTTCCGAGAACACCGTGATCGACTATCAGGTTGCCTGTCGCAAGCAGTGAACGGCGTGCAGGCGGCGCATGCGCAATGCATGCGTCATGCGATCCGTGCCGCCAGGCCATCGTCCGTTCGCTCGATTGACCGGCCTCGCGCGCCCTCCTACACTGAGTTCCCTTTTACGCCGCACCAGCAAAAGGGACTGCCATGATCGACCTCTCCACGCTCGCGCTGTTCTCCGGCGCGTGTCTCGCGCTGACCATCACGCCCGGCCCCGACATGTTGCTGATCGCGTCCCGCAGCGTGAGCCAGGGCCGGCGCGCCGGCTTCGCGACGCTCGCGGGCATTCAGGCCGGCACCTACTGCCACGCGCTGGCGGCCGCGTTCGGTCTGTCGCAGCTCTTCGTCGCGGTGCCGCTCGCGTATGACGTCGTGCGCTTCGCCGGCGCCGCGTATCTGCTGTATCTCGCCTGGAAAACGTTCCGTTCGGACGCGACCGCGCTGTCGCCGGTCGCGTCGCAACGTCGCCGCTCGACCGCGACGATCTTCCGCCAGGGGCTGACGACCAACCTGCTGAACCCGAAGATGGCGCTGTTCGTGCTCGCGCTGTTCCCGCAGTTCGTGCGGCCCGAGCAGGGTTCGATCGCCGTGCAGATTCTCGTGCTGGCGACGGTGCTCAACCTGATCGGGCTCGTCGTAAACGGCGCGGTGATTCTGTCCGCGAGCCGGCTGAGCCAGCGGATCGGCGCGCGCCGCCGGCCGTCGAAGGTGCCGCAGTATCTGCTGGGGTCGGTGTTCGTGGGGCTGGCGGCGCGGCTCGCGATGGCGGGACGGCACTGAGGGCAGCCAGCAGCGCGAACGGAACCGTGCGAGCCCCGACGACACACGAGGCCGTCAGCCGTCGCGACCGGTGCCCGAATCACGCGTGTCCATCACCACGCGCAACGAACCGCTATCGAGGATGCTTGCCGGCGTCACCGTGCGGCGGTGCCACGGAATCCGGCCGAAATACCAGATCCTCCAGAAGCCGAGCGGATGATCGGGATTCCGGTGCAGCAGCGTGTCGAAGGTCTCGACGTCGCCGAGCACGATCCGCGTCGCATCGCACACAACCTCGCGCACGAAACGTGAGCAGAACTGCCGGCGCGACGCGAGATTGAAACCCGTGTCGTAGACCACACCGATCCGGCGCATCGCCGCGGCGACGAGTTCGCGACGCTGCGCGGCGTCGAGCGGCTGCCTGAGCCGCGCGATCACGCATGCGCCGCGATCGGAGCGCGCGAGAACCCGCGACATCGTCGTGACGCGCGACAGCGGAAACGTGCTTTCGGCGATCAGCGTCTCGCCGCCGCGCTCGCCGACGACGATGCCGACGTGATTCGTCCATGAACGCGTCGCGCTCGCCACTTCGAGAAACGGCCGCACGGTGACGCGGATGAAGACGATGTCGCCGATTTCCGGTTCGGCCGGCAACGGCTCGGCAAGCGAGTCGGGAGCGCCGGCGGAAAGGAGCCGCCGCCGGCGCGCGCCGGGCGAACGGATCAGAAGCGGCTGGCGGCCCGGGTCGACGACCATACGAACCTCGCGCGAGTGGACATGAC